>JBJYXQ010000639.1:0-3545 GCA_046260035.1 Anaerolineae bacterium | reverse complement strand
CTTTGCCTTGATCAACACACCTCACGCATCACGCAACACGCGCTGGATGGCCTTGAGCAGTGGCCCGGTCTGTTCGTAGCCCTGCTCGCCGAGTTCGCTCAGGCCCAGGTAGATCGTCTTCCGGCAGCGGCGTAGCAGCCCGGCGACGAGCCGGTGCAGCGACAGTTGCCGCGCGATGACCTCGTCCGTATCGGTCCAGGGCTGTCCTTTCGACCAACGACGGCTGAGTACGTAAGGATGCGTCAGCGGTTGGTACAGGCGTTCCCACCAGCCCGTGCCGCCGACGTTGAGCCAGAACTGCACGTCCACGGGTTGGTTGCTCAACAGGAAAGTGTAGGCCGGCGCCAGCAGCACGGCGTTCTCATCCAGCGCCTGCCAGGGCTGCAAATATTGCGCCGCGATGACGCCGCGTTGCACCATTTCCAGGTACTCCTGGCCGAGCGGTTTATCTTCGGGCAGGTCGGCGGCGATCCAGCGGAACTTCTGCACGGATTCGACCAACATTGCTGCCGCCTGCGCTGCGTCGAAGTCCTGGTGGAAGCCGTAGCCCGACTGCGAAAGCACCTCCCCGAAGAGCCGCGCCAGGAAGTGATCCAGCGGAGCGGGGTTTCCGGCGCTGTAGGCATCCAGCCAGATCCGCAGCGCCTCGTAGCGCCCGCCGAAAATGTAGGTGATGCGCTGCTGCATCTCGGGATTCACGCCGTCGAAGGGTGCTAGAGACGGCGTTTTATCCTTCACACGATAGAGCACGTCCGCCAGCAAATGCGCGCGTACCAGGTCAAGTTGGGTGATGGACTGCATCAGGGCGTAGGCCACGTCGTAGCGCGTGGGGACGATGCCCCAGCCGGGATGCGCCAACGCGGCCCATGTGAGCAGCGTCTGCGTGGCGGGTTCCTCGCGCAGCGCGCGCGAAGGCCGGTGCGAGCGCGCGGGCACGTCGCGCTGTTCCAGCCGGTGGGTGAGCGAGAAGCGCAGTGCGTCCGTGAGGAACGGCGCGAGGACGACGATCTCGCCAGGTGGGACGCCGTCGTTGTGGACGAGCGCGGCGATGGCGTCGGCGGTCCAGTCGAGCATGTCGGGGTGGTAGCGGCAACTCTCGAAGCGCAAGACGGCCTTGAGATCCGGCGGTTGGGTGGGGGGCGGCGCGCTCGCTGCCTCTGGCTGCAAGATGTGTCCCAGCACATCCCCAAAGGCTTGCATATCCGGCGAGGTGACGAAGGAATCGGTGAACGTCACGCGCTCGTCGCACATGTCGCGCAGAGCGGCGGCGCTGACTGGGTCGGCCCCGAGGAAGCTGCGATAGCCGGCGTCCTGGTCCAAGATAATGAGCGCCGACTCCGCGTGCGGCAGCCAACTGTAGACGAGGTCGTGGGCCACCGGTACATCCTCTTCGACGTTATCGACGAGCAGGTGCGTGTAGCTGTTCAGCAGGTAATCCCGGCACAAGGGTTCAGTCCACAGGTGGGCGAAAAACACGTCGATTTGCAAGGAGAAGTCGAGCAGGTTGTGCTCGAGGCAATAGCGGCGGAAGCGTGCCGCGCAATCCTGCGCCTGGTCGTAGATGCGCGCCTGAGCCTGCTCGCCCACCCACGCGCCGCGCAATCGCTCGGCGATCTCGTTGTAGGAAAATCCGACGACGGCGGCCTTGTTGAGGTTGTCGAGGATCTGGCTGTAGAGGCGGTTGCGGTCGATGTTGATGGCCTCGAAGTAGCCCTGCTCCTCCACCAGCGGAGCGACGATGCGCGCCATGTAGTACTGCGCCGTCTCCAACGTGAGGAACGTGGGCCGTTCGTCTGGCGCGCCGAAGCCGGCCTCCTCCACCACCAACGGCCAGAAGAGATCGACCATGCGCCGCGCCAGACCGCCCACCGTGGCGACGTTCACCAGGCCTCCAGCGGCGACGTCAGGGTGGTGCAGCGCCTCCACATAGGGCGCGGCAAGCGTTCGCTGGGGCGTCAGCACGAGGACGTGATCCGCCCCCACACCGCTCATCAGCATATAGAGCATACGCGCGACGCCTGCCGTCGTCTTCCCGGTTCCGGCAGGGCCTTCCAGGAAGATCTTACGGTCGAATGGGGGCTGAATAATGGCGTTTTGGGAATCGGTAAGCTTCATAGATTTCTTTTACATTCCTAACGGAGTGCTTTACTTGGCCACAGTGGCAGACTTTGATCGTTCATTTCTGGAGCATTCCTTTTGTTATGAACCCAAATATGTCGAAGCCATCTGCTTGGGGATCATATCCAAACAACGCTCGCGTTTCCGTAAGGTCTAGCCGCTTAAATCGATTATCCGAAATGGCGTGGGCTATCGCAAAGGTGATGTTTGGAGTCTCCAAACATTTGAGCAGTAGGTCATTAAAATCATCGGGATTCAAAAAGGCATCCAGTTCATCTGCGCCTACACCCTGCGCACATTCTTCGGGAAAGAGATAGGCCCCAATCCGCAAAACGACACTCGGCAAGCTCTCACTGAACGCGAAATATGCTGCCAATGCCTCGCCGAAACATTTCGAAACACCATAAAGATTTTTCGGACGGACGGGCATATTTACTTTGACCTGAATATCGGCGGGGTAGGCCGAGGCCACGTGGGCGCTGCTGGCAAAAAGGAAGCGCTTGCATCCGGCATCGCGAGCGGCGCGAAACATATTGTAGGTTGCCACGATGTTGTTGGCTAACAACGAATCCGCAAAATCGGCCTCCGGCGATGCATCGGCAGCCAGGTGGATAACCCAGTCGATGCCGGTACATGCTTCGCGGCAGGCCTTCAGGTTTCGCAAATCCAAGATATAGCTTTCCCCAGGTAACGGGCCGAGTCTTTCTTTATCCCAGGCGATCTTGTCGACGATCCGCACGGGATATTTCGCTGAGATGAACCGGGCGAAGTATGCGCCGATTTTTCCACAGCCGCCTGTGATGAGGATTCTAGGTTTCAGTGATTCATTCATTTCGAAGTAGCGTTTGCACGATGTTATCAGGAATATTGGTCACGACTTGATATTCAATTGAAGCGCAATTTGATTGTACCACAGAAAGCCATTGACCACGAGTGAGTGCACTTTCTATTCGTTTATTCGTTCCGAATTCGTGGTCGGCAAATGCCCAAATTTCTGCAATTCATGCAACCTTTGTAATTCACTTACGTAATGTATATGTAAGTCAATGACAAATTACAAAAACACTAAGGTACTGGAGGATAACAATGGAATTCTTAATCAAATTGATCTTTTTCCCGTTCGTGTTGCTTTTCAAGTTGATCTTCTGGATCATCGGCTTGACCGGGCGGCTGGTCGTGGGCATCGTGGGACTGGTGCTGTTGATCGCGGGCGTTATCGTCAGCCTGACCATCGTCGGCGCCATTGTGGGGATCCCGCTCGGGTTGGTGGGGTTGCTGATGATCATCGGTAGCCTTTGCTAAGATTCTGATCCATAGAGCGTGATGCGTGATCTTCGGGTCACGCATCACGCTTTTTATGTGTCGTGCGAACGAGGCTTGATTTACTGCCCTTTGAAAGGATAATGGTCTTCACTAGATAACAGACA
>JBJYXQ010000638.1:0-5158 GCA_046260035.1 Anaerolineae bacterium | reverse complement strand
CGGGATTGACCGAAGCGGACGTCGAACTCGTCAACGTCGGCTTCGATCCGCGCGTGCTGACCGAAGGCATGGTCGACGTGTACCCGGTCTACAACTCCAACGAACCGTATCTGCTGCAAAGCTGGGGCTACGAATTGGCGCAATGGGAGGCCGCCGACTACGGCATCCCCACCCTGGGGCTGACGTATGTGACCACGCCGGACAAAATTGCGCAGGACCCGGAGCGCCTCGAGCGCTTCCTGCGCGCCGCGCTGCGCGGCATCGCCTACGCCGAGGAACACGTGGATGAAGCCGTGGACATCGTCCTCAAGTACACCGGGCCGGAGACCGATCCCGATCATATGCGATTCATGTTGGAGACCGAGTTGGCCGACGCGCACAGCGCACTCACCGACGAACACGGCATCGGCTGGCAGACTGAAGAACAATGGCAAGCCCTCATCGACTCACTGCTCCAGTACGGCGTGCTCGCCGGGCCAGTAAAGGCAGAGCAGGCGTTCACCAATCAGTTTCTTGAAACAGTGCAAAAGAAATGAGCTCTACAGAAGTCGTTCAAGCATTTGGCATTGCTTGACAATGACATCGTCTTATGATACATAAAACTATGAACGTCTCTTTCGGCGATCTCGAAACGAAAAAGTGTTTCAAGACACTGTCTCGCGTACCCTGGGACACCTGAAAGTTGCATCGTTATGGAGAATCCTATAAACAACGAAGACACTGCCCCTCTCCGCCCCATCGTTCTGCACGGCACATGGGACGGGCAGATATTCTTCGTTTGGGGTGAGACTGCACCCGCGCCGGATGCGGTGAAACCACGGGGCCGGCGTGCGGCGGTGCGCCCGCATCCTTGCGCTGCCGCGCCGGGCATTCTTCGCGCGTTACTTGCAACGTGGGTATCCGACGCTCCCGATACGACCCGCGCGCTGTTGCTGCCCTCCAACGCCGAGTTCCCCCTTCTCCCGCCCTGGCTGCTCCCCGCAACAGACACCGAAGACGCGCTGAATGACGGCGCGACGCAACTGACCCCGTGGAAAGTCCCCGGCCTGGCGCTGGATGTGCTCGCTGCGCTGGATGTGCTCGTTGCGCTGCCCGTGCGCGACCGCGACCGCCGTTGGGGCGACGACCTGCACTATTGGAGCCTCGTCGCCAAGCTAGGGCTGGAGATGCTGGCCCGCCAACGCTATCTCCCTGGCCTGGAAGAAAACGAAGGCCGCTATCGCGCCGTCTGGCTGACGGTACTCGACGATCCCAATGACCGCGCGCGGCTGAAGACGCTGGCCGAAACCATGCCCCCGGTCTGCCGCGCCGTCTTCGATCCAAAGGACACGCCCGATCCAGAACAGGCGCGCGCGCCGCATGTGCTACTAGACGACTTCATCAGAACGCTCATCGACCGGGCTGCACGCGAGTGGGGCGCAGCCAATCTGGACAAGCGCCGCAAAGCGCCGGAGGGCGTCGCCGGCCTGTGGTGGGACGCACTGTGGAGCATTGACGGTTACATGCTCGCGCCGGTCAAGCAGCGCCGTGACCTGGCACAGCTTTTCGAGGCGTGGCGTAGCTGGCTGAGCCAGTTACAGGCTGTCGGGGAAGCCGCTTTCCGGCTGTGCTTCCGCCTGGAACCGCCGGAGGTGGACGCAGAAACGGGCAAAGTCGCCCGCCCCGATTGGATGCTGCGCTATCTGCTCCAGGCGAACGACGATCCGAGCCTGCTGGTGACCGTGGACAAAGTCTGGAAAGCACGCGGCAGCGCGTTGGAGTACCTGACCTATCGCTTCGAGAACGCACAGGAGCAGGTGCTCTCCGGTCTTGGATTGGCGGCGCGACTCTTTCCTCCTATCCTCAAAAGCCTGCGCACGGCGCGCCCGGAAGCCTGCCCGCTCAACAACAATGATGCCTACGGCTTCCTGCGCGAGGTCGGGCCTCTGCTGGAAGGCAGTGGCTTCGGCGTGCTCGTGCCCCCGTGGTGGACCAAGCCGGGCGCGCGGCTCGGCGTACGCGCCAAAGCCGGCCTCAAGGCCGACGCCAACGTCATTGGCAGGGGCACGCTGAACCTCGAATCGCTGGTACAGTTCGATTGGGAGATGGCCCTGGGTGACGACGTTCTCACCCGCGAGGAGTTCGAGCGCCTCGTCGCCCTCAAGCAGCCGCTGGTGCAAGTACGCGGGCAGTGGGTGCTCCTTCAACCGGAAGAAATCGAGACTGCCATCGCCTTCTGGGAAAAGCAGCGCAAACAACGCGAGATGATGCTGCGCGACGCGCTCAACCTGGCACTCGGCGGCGCAAATGAAGTCGCCGGGCTGCCGCTATTGGGTGTCGAAACCACGGGCGCGCTGCGCGACATGATCGGGCAATTGCAAACCGGGGAACAACTCACGGTGCTGGAACCGCCAGCTGGCTTCGTGGGTCAGTTGCGCCCTTACCAGGTGCGCGGTTTCTCGTGGCTCTCGTTTATGCGACGCTGGGGCCTGGGCGCGTGTCTGGCCGACGATATGGGCCTGGGCAAAACCATCCAAGCCATCGCACTACTGCTCCACGAGCGCGAGCAAAGCGGCGACGGCCTGCCGCCCGCGCTGTTGGTCTGCCCGACATCGGTGGTGGGGAACTGGAAACGCGAGGTGCAACGCTTCGCACCGTCGCTGCGAGTGATGATCCACCACGGCGCGGATCGCGCCAGGGGCGAGGAGTTCGTAGCAATGGCCCGCCAGCACGACCTGATCATCAGCACCTATGGTCTGATGCGCCGCGATGTTGAGGTACTGCAAGAAATCCCGTGGAGCGACGTGATCCTGGACGAAGCGCAGAACATTAAGAATCCGAGTGCTAAACAGACGCAGGCAGTCCGGCAGTTACCCGCAGGCAATCGCGTGACACTCACCGGCACACCGGTCGAAAACCGACTCTCAGAGCTGTGGTCGATAATGCAATTTCTCAATCCCGGCATGCTCGGTTCGCAGCGCGGCTTCCGGGATCAGTTCGCCCTGCCCATCGAGCGGTACCAGGATGCTAATGCGACCGCCCGGCTGCGCGGCATAGTTAGCCCGTTCATCCTGCGCCGCCTCAAAACCGATCCCACCATCATCCAAGACCTGCCCGACAAGCTGGAGATGAAGGTCTACTGCTCCCTCACCCCGGAGCAGGTCACACTCTACGAAGCCGTTGTGGAAGCCTCGTTGCGCAAAATCGAGGAAGCCGAAGCCGACGAGGAGCGGTCCGACTTCTCGCGGCGCGGCGCGGTGCTGGCGGCTTTGCTGCGCCTCAAGCAAATCTGCAACCACCCGGCGCAATTCTTGAGCGACGGTTCGGCACTGCCGGGTCGCTCCGGCAAATTAGAGCGGCTGACCGAGATGCTCGAAGAGGCGTTGGACGTAGAGGACCGCGCGCTGATCTTCACGCAGTTTGCAGAGATGGGCAAGCTGCTCCAGGGCTACCTGCAAACGCTCTTTGGGATGGAGGTGCTCTACCTGCACGGTGCAACGCCGGCTGCGCACCGAGACCGGATGGTCGCCCGTTTCCAAAACCAGGCCGGGCCGCCGCTCTTCATCCTGTCGCTCAAGGCGGGCGGCACGGGATTGAATCTCACCGCAGCGAATCACGTCTTCCATTTCGACCGCTGGTGGAATCCTGCGGTGGAGGATCAGGCCACCGACCGCGCCTTTCGCATCGGGCAGACGCGCGACGTGCAGGTCCACAAGTTCGTCTGTGCGGGCACGCTGGAAGAGCGCATTGACGAGTTGATCGAAGCGAAGAAGGTATTGGCGCAAAGCGTCATCGGCGCGGGGGAAAATTGGTTGACCGAGCTGAACACTGATGAGCTGCGCGACATTATGATGCTCCGGCAAGAATGACTTACAAGTACCCTTGCGAGGGTTCGAAACCTTCGCAAGGGTGAGGGGAATAGAGATGGCGAAGCGACGTTCGCAAAGTTATTACGATGACTATTGGCCGAGCTATGAACCCACACGTCCCCTGGATGTGGATGGCATCAAGGCGAAAAGCCAGCGCGGCAAGTTCGTGCAGTCCTGGTGGGCCGATAAGTGGATCAAAGCGCTGACGAGGCTGATGGATTCTGGACGATTAAGCCGTGGACGCAGCTACGCCCGGCGCGGGCAGGTGTTGGAGATCAACGTCAAAGCGGGGAAAATCGCCGCGCGAGTGCAAGGTTCACGCCGTTCGCCGTACAAGGTTAACATTGAACTCAAGCCGTTGAGCGACGCCCAATGGGAGAAAGTGTTGGACGCGCTATCGGAACAAGCCATTTTCGCCGCGCAACTGCTCAACGAAGAGATGCCCAACGATATCGAGCAGGTTTTCGACAAGGCCAAAGTGCCGCTTTTCCCGCAATCGAGCGGGGATCTGATCACAAACTGCTCGTGCCCCGACTGGGCAAACCCGTGCAAGCACATCGCCGCCGTCTATTACTTGCTCGGTGAACGTTTCGATCAAGACCCCTTCCTGCTCTTCGAGTTGCGCGGGCGGAGCAAGGCCGCGATTGTTGCGGCACTGCGTAAGCGCCGCGTGGTCGAGGCGCCTGCCCAAGAAACGCTGCCCTATAGTCCAGACACCATCGGCCCAGTGGACGCGCCGCAGCTGGACGAGTGTCTAGACACATACTGGGGCGCGCCATCCGCGTGGGAGACTGTCACGCTGCGCATTGCCGAACCACCCGTCGAACTGGCGCTACTCAAGCGATTGGGCTTGCCCGACTTCGTGGATTCCACGGGATTCCGCGTGCAGATGGAGCGCGTTTACACAGGTGTCACCGAACATGCCCTGGAAGTGGCTTTCAGAGAAGCAGACAACAAGTCAGTAGGTTGAGCGGAAAGGATACGGACACTATGTCAAAAAAACACTCTAGACTCGTCATCACGATTGCCAGCCTTTTCCTGATCCAAATCGCGTGCCAGACGATCACCGGTCCGCGTCCCACACAACCCTCTTCAGGGTCGCCTGCTCCGGCATCACCCACGCCGGGAACGCTTTCCACCGCAACGTCGCCTGGCACAGAACCTCCAGCAGCACGCCCGACCACTGATGACGCTCCCAGGGTTATACCTTCTGGTGAAACGGGCCTAGCGTGCTTTGGCTCCTTCGGCTATGGCATCACGTGTATCGAAAACAATGAGTGGGTCAACTACAACAAGCAAAATGGCACCCT
>JBJYXQ010000637.1:0-3076 GCA_046260035.1 Anaerolineae bacterium | reverse complement strand
TTGAGGCTCTCCGCCACGTCAAAAACGTTTTTGCCGGGCTGCCATTGCCCATCCACGATGACGACGTCGCCCGCCAGCTCAGCCTTGGGAAGCTTCGCACCTTGCGCCACGGTCACGCCGCGCCGGAAGCCGACGCGCGAGAACCCTTCAGCTTGTCCGAGGGCTGTGAGAATTTCCTCGGCCACGTAGCCGTTCGTTGTCCCGGCGATAATGAGCAGTGTCCCCTTCTGTAGCACGCGCTGTATGTCAGGATGCTGCGCCATGCCCTTCCCGATCAAACGTTTTCCCATCACGGTCGTTAAATTAAACTGTTTCATCTTTGTGTTCCTCCTCTAACAGCGTATGTAGCGTGGGCGTCTTGCCCGCGCTACTGAAAAACAAACTTATGGCAACGGCTCACCGCGCCCGGCAGTGAAGAGCGCGTACCATTCTTCACGGGTTAACGCGACATCGTCGGCCCGGCAACTGGCGATGATGCGCTCCGGCTTCGTCGTCCCGATAATGGGTTGGATGCCCGCCGGGTGGCGCAGCAGCCATGCCAGCGCAATGGCCTCCGGCGTTGTCCCCTTTTCATCTGCTATCTGCGCGACCAACGCCGCGGTCGCCTTGACGTGTGGTGCGGCATCGGCGGGCGGATTCAACACCTGCCCGCTCGCTACCGGCCCCCACGCCTGGACGAGGATGCCGTGCGTACGGCAGTAATCCAGCGTGGACGATGCCAGCGCTGTGGACTTCCCGGCAATGTTGGCGATGACGCCCTCGCTGATCAGATAGTGGTGCAGCAGGCTCAATTGCACCTGGTTGATCACAATCGGCTGGTCGGCATGGGCACGCAGCAGCACAATCTGAGCCGCCGTGTGGTTGCTCACGCCGAAGTAACGCACTTTGCCCGCGGTGGCGAGATCATCGAAGGCGCGGGCGACCTCTTCTGGTTCCACCAGCGGATCGGGGCGATGCAGCAGCAAGATGTCGAGGTAGTCGGTGCGCAGGCGGCGCAAACTGCTCTCCACCGAGGCGACAATGTGCTCGTAGCTGAAGTCGAAGCGGTGCGGCGCACCGGGATACGGATCGTCCGCAAAGCGGATGCCGCACTTGCTTTGCACGATGATTTTGTCCCTGGGGATGATGGGCCACACTTCGGCAAAAGCCTCCTCGGATTTGCCGCGTGTGTAGATGTCGGCATGGTCGAATAGTGTGATGCCCTGCTCGTAAGCGGTGACGACGGCTTTAACGGCAGCCGTTTTGACATCCTGTGTGAGCGGTTCCGGCCCCCAACTTCCGCCGATCTTCATACAGCCGTAAGCGATGCGGGAGACGGTGAAATCGGTATGTGGAATGCGATAGGTTTTCATATTCTGTCGTCCTCCTAATCGAAGTATGTATCTCCCGGCCACAGCAGCGACCTGGCGACCTTGTCGTTCAGTTCCACGCCGATGCCGGGCGCTTCGGAGACGTGCATCCAGCCGTTGCGGATGAAAGGCTTGTCGCCGTTGCAAAGATCGTTCCACCAGGGGATTTCCCGTCCGTGGAACTCCAGCACCAGGAAGTTGGCGACCGCTGCGCAGACGTGGCACGCCGCCATCATCCCCAGCGGCGACGAGACGTTATGCGGTGCGATGGGTACGTAGAAAGCGTCGGCAATGTCGGCGATGCGCTTGGCTTCCATAATTCCGCCTGCCTTCGAGAGATCGGGCATGATCACGTCGCACGCCTGCTTTTGCAGCAATTCGAGGAACTCGAAGCGCGTGTACTGGTTTTCCCCGGTGCAGATGACGGTGCTGGTCTTGGCGCGCACCTGCGCCAACGCGTCGATGTTCTCCGCCGGCACCGGCTCTTCGAGCCACATCAGGCGCAGCGGTTCCACCGCTTTCGCCAGTGTGATGGCGGACGGTACGTCGAACTGCCCGTGACAGTCAATCGCCAGGTCGGTCTCGTAACCGATGCCCTCGCGCACGGCGGTGATCAGGTTGATGATGTGCGTCATCTCCTTAGCGCCCGCCGTCCAGTTGACGGGGTCGAGTTTGCCCACACCGGTGTGATCGACGTCGAATTTGACGGCGCTATAGCCTTCCTCTGCGATGACTTCCTGTGCTTTCGCGGCGTAGGCCTCAGGTGATTCGTCATCACCTGCGTGCAGGTCGGCGTAGAGGCGGATCTTGTCGCGGTACTTGCCGCCGAGTAGTTTGTAGACCGGCACACCGAGCGCTTTCCCGGTGATGTCGTAGAGCGCGTTCTCGATACCGGTGATGGCGAAAATGATGGGTGGGTCGGATGTGCCGCCGTAGCGTCCGAAGCGCCGCAGCATCTCATAGATCGGCCCGGTGTTGGTCGGATCTTTGCCGATGAGGAAGCGCTTCATGACCTCGATAGCATTTTTTACGCCAAAGCCCGAAATCGCCGATGCGGAATTGCACTCACCGGTCCCCACAATCCCTTCATCGGTGTATACGCGGACGAACGTCCACACGCTGCCGCCGCTATCTGGCTCGTGACGGCCAATCACGCATGCTTGTACGTCGGTGATCTTCATAGATGCTGATCTCCTTTGATGTGATTTTGCGTAATAGAAGGTTGGGTGTGCCGGTTAATGATGTCTGCGCTGTCTTATGACGACCGCACATAGCACGCCCATCAAGCCCAGGATCGGCCATAATCCGCTCTGTGCCAGCATTCCACGTAGGCCAACAGCATTGGGGCCGGCGGGCATGTGACCATTTCCCGATGTTACGATGCTGTCCGGTTCGTGCGAATGGCAGGTACTGCAGTCTTCACCGAGTTGATCCCCGGCCCAGCCCGTATGCAAGCCGCCGCTGTGATTGGTCATTGGATAGCCTGTATTATTGCTGTCAGAGTGGCAGATCACGCAGATACCATCGCCCGAGCCATCGTCTCGAGAGTTTGTGCCAGTATCCGCTGTGAAGGTCACCGGTCCAGCCGTTGTCCCCGGCGTGATCACGACAGTGCTATCGATAAGAGCCATGTTACTGCTGCCGTGGCTGTTGTGGCATTGGATACAGCCTACAGAAAAAGCTGCTTCCGCACCGCTGAAATCCTGGTTGCTGTGTGTGCCCACCGC
>JBJYXQ010000636.1:0-7309 GCA_046260035.1 Anaerolineae bacterium | reverse complement strand
TCCAGGCGCAGTCGAGCCGCCGCCTCATCTATCAGATCGATGGCCTTGTCGGGCAATTGGCGGTCGGCGATGTAGCGGTCGCTCAAGGTCGCCGCAGCGATCAACGCCGCATCCTGAATGCGGACGCCGTGATGCGCGTCGTAACGCTCTTTCAGGCCACGCAGAATACTGATGGTATCCGCGACATCCGGCTCATCCACGTAGACCGGCTGGAAGCGCCTTTCTAACGCCGCATCTTTCTCGATATACTTGCGGTATTCGTCCAACGTCGTCGCGCCGATAGTGTGTAGTTCGCCGCGCGCCAGCATCGGCTTGAGCAGGTTACCGGCGTCCATCGAACCTTCGGCCTTGCCCGCACCCACGACCGTGTGCATCTCGTCGATGAACATGATGAGCTTGCCTTCGGAGCGCGCGATCTCGTTGAGGACGGCCTTCAGCCGCTCCTCGAACTCGCCACGATACTTGGCACCGGCTATCAACGCGCCCATGTCGAGCTGGAAAATCTCCTTCTCCTTCAACCCTTCCGGAACGTCGCCGCGCACGATACGCTGCGCCAACCCTTCGACGATAGCCGTCTTCCCCACCCCGGCGTCACCGACGAGAACGGGATTGTTCTTGGTGCGTCGCGAGAGAATCTGCATCACGCGGCGAATCTCCTCATCACGCCCGATCACGGGATCGAGTTTGCCCTGATGGGCAAGCTGCGTAAGATTGCGCCCGTACTTTTCGAGCACGTTGTACGTTCCTTCCGGGTTTTGCGACGTCACCCGCTGCCCGCCACGGATCGAGGTCAACGCGCGCAACACGGCCTCACGATTGATGCCCTGCGCGGCGAGGAAGCGCGCCACGTCGCCTGCGCTCGAATCGGCCATCGCTAGCAGGATGTGCTCGGTGCTCACATATTCATCGCGTAGACCACTGGCTTCGCGCTCTGCCGCCTGAAGGATGCGCGACAGCACGGGCGATACGCCAGGCGTCGCGCCTCCGTGTGCCTGCGGCTTCCGCTGGATAACACCTTCCAGATCCGCGCGCAGGCGTTGTGGATCGGCGCCCACGCGTAAAACAATCTGTGGTACAACGCCGTCACTCTGCTCCAAGAGAGCGAGCAACAGATGTTCAGGGTCGATCTGCGGGTTACCGCGTTCATTTGCGAGCCCCTGTGCCCGCAACAGTGCTTCCTGTGCTTTTTCAGTTAAACGATTTGTTTCCATAGTAGAACCCTCTTCACTTCAGTCTTCGGTTACTGACCCGGTATTGATCCTGATGCCTTTCCGGCTTTAGAATCTAATGGTGTTTTTTCGTTTACGAGCGTACTCGAAAACGAAAAAACACGTCTCTATCCCGCGCCTTTAGACGCAATTGCTACACAAATATGACCAGATCAATAATACATCCATACTAATAATAGAAGATGCACATCAGAAAGAGATTAGTTTAAAGTTAGAAGAGGATTAGTGCAGTATAAGATTTGCATTAGTGGGATTCAATTGACCCCAATCCGGGAACAAGTATAATCCTTTCATTCTTGTTTATTTAGCCATAGGAGGAATTATGCCTGGGAAATTGGTCATTCAACCAGCAGAGACTGCCGCAGAGCGCAAGGCTTATATCCATTTCATGTGGGAAGTCTACAAAGGGGATCCCTATTGGGTACCTCCGCTCATCTCAGAACGCATGGAGTTCCTGGATCCTGAAGGACACCCATTCCACCAACACGCCAAAGTCCGCTACTTCACCGCGCACCGTGACGGGAAAATGGTCGGCACGATTGCGGGCATCATCAACCACAATCACAATGCGTATTGGGATGACAAGGTCGGTTTCTTCGGCCTGTTTGAGGTGTTGAAGGATGAGGAAGCAGCCCACGCGCTACTGGCGGCTGCCGAGGATTTTGTACGCAGCGAGGGTATGGATACCCTGCGCGGGCCAACAAACTTCTCGACTAACGAAGAGTGTGGCTTGCTCGTCGACGGGTGGAACGGGACGCCCGTCGCGATGCTGACGTACAACCCGCGCTATTACGCTGACTTCATCGAAAGCGCGGGCTACGTGAAAGCGCAGGACCTTTACGCCTTTCTCTCCGACGTCTCCACCATCCAGCCGGACGGCACGGGCCTCAATCCCAAAATACTGCGGGTGGCGGGAAAAGCGCGCAAGCGGATCGAAGGGATCACTTTCCGTCCCATCAATATGCGCGATTTCGACAATGAAGCCCGGCTCTTCAAAAATGTCTACAACGAGGCATGGTCGAAAAACTGGGGCTTTGTTCCGTTAACCGAGGCCGAATTAGCGCACGAGATTTTGGCCCTCAAACCCATTCTCGATCCCAAGACCGTGCTCTTTGTGGTGAAAGACGGACAACCCATCGGCGCCAGCCTGCCGCTTCCGGACGTCAACCAGGCGCTACACCGCGCCTATCCGCGTCCCGGCGTACCGGATTGGTGGTCGTTGGTGAAAATGATGTATTGGTGGAAGGTACGCAAGGTTGTGACCACACTGCGCGCGTTTGCGGGCGGCTTCATCGAAGAGTATCGTGGGCGCGGCCTCGATGCCATCCTCTGCCTGGAGGACTTGAAGGTTGCCATCAACCGTGGCTATAAGCAGGTCGAGTTCTCGTGGGTGCTCGAAAGCAATATTCCTATGCGCCAGACCGCTGTCAATATGCACGGGCATATCTATCGCACGTACCGGTTGTATGACAAGTCGGTAATCTGATAGTCTTTTGCCTATCTACTGACAAAAAAGAGGGGGCGGCGAAATCGCCGCTCCCTCGTGTATCGTGTGATCGATAGCTTAGAATCTATTAGAAATGGTGTTTTTTCGTTTTCGAGCTACGCTCGAAAACGAAAAAACACTCTCTATCCCGCGCCTTTAGGCGCAATTGCCACGCAAAATTATATTTTCAGATGGGGCTTAATACTTCTTAACAATTGGGCGATAGGACCCGGGCTGGCGGGCCAGCATGATTTGAGTTTCCTCACGGCGACGGCGGATTTCGTCCAAGTCCAACCGCACCACAACATAGCCTTCTTCAGGTTCTTCGAGCGCCGCCAAGACCTCGCCGGTGGGCGCGAGAATGGCACTCTGCCCGGCGAAGGTGTAGGATGGTTCCTCACCAATACGATTCGCCGCCGCGATGAAAACGTCGTTCTCGTATGCACGCGCGACCAAGAGCGTGCGCCACATATCGGCATCCTTGGCCTGCCAGGCCGCCGGCAATAACAGCACTTCCGCGCCATCGAGCACCAGGCTGCGGGAGATTTCAGGGAAGGTCAGATCCCAGCCGCACATCATCCCAATGATACCAACTTCGGTCTCAACAGTCGAGATACGATAGCCAGGGCGGAAAACCAGGCGCTCTTCAGCCTGCAAGTGAACCTTGCGGTATTCACCCGCCACAGCGCCATCCGGGCCAATGAGCACCGCACTGTTGTACAGTACCGTCTCCACCTTTTCCTTGACCGCCATCCCGATCAACACGTAGACGCCAAACTCGGTCGCGTGCTGTCCCAGGATATTGGTCACTGCACCGGGAACGCGCTGCGCCATCTGTGCAAAGCGCTGCCCGCCCTCGTAGCCCGTCACCGACAGTTCCGGGAAAACGATAATGTCAACCGGCTGCTCCGTCGCAATCCGCGCGATGAAGTCGGCCATCTTGCCGACGTTGGCCTCCATTCTCGCCAGTTCGGGTTCCATTTGAACCACAGCAATGTTTAATTCACGCATCTTGAAGCCTCCAAAATAAGTCGAAAGTCGTTAGTCAAAAGCCGGAAGTCAGAGAGTGACTATCCGTTATATCTGTTCAACCCGTTGAGGTCAACGGCCTTTGTTTCGGGTGAGATAGCGCAACACAGAACGCAGCTCAGGCGCGAGTGCTGATTCGACGCGCACAAGTTCCCCAGTGCTTGGATGGGGGAAAGTCACCACGCTCAAATGCAAGAAAATACGGTCAGGCAACAGCGGCTGCTGACGTGAACCGTAGACGCTATCGCCAACCAGAGGAAACCCATACCACGAAAGATGGACGCGAATCTGGTGCAAGCGCGAGGTCTGCGGCCGCACTTCAAGCAGCGAGTAGTCACGCTTCTCGTCTTTGTAATGTTGTTGCCCTCGATAAGCCGTCCGTGCCGGACGCCCCTCACGCGCGACAGCCAATCTCCGGCGGGCGCGCTTCACATTACCGATAGGCTGATCGATCACATACTGGCCAGTCAAATGCCCTTCAACCAACGCGGAGTAGATACGCTCCACCTGATCGTGTTTGACGTTGCGCTGCAGCAAGTGATAGCTTGCCTCATCTTTAGCAACCAGAACCGAACCGGAAATCTCCGTCTCGACCCGCATCACAATGCCGGCTCGATCAGCACCGCCGATATGCGTCAGCGATGGGTAGAGTTCAGCCAGTTGCCCCGCCAGTGTCTCTTGAGCGTGTTGGCGAGAACGCGACGATGGATGTGCAGGAACGCCGGCCAGTTTCTCAACCACGAGCACAGCTTCATCCTCGTACAACACCGCCAACGGCAGCGCTGGTACACTTACATCAAGGGGGGAGGGTTCGGCTTCAACAGCGATACCGCTTACGACGACACCGCTAACAGCGACTTCGTCATCAATCTCGACGTATTGCCCGGCTTTTGTAGCGGGTTGCCCGTTGACGAGCACTTGCCCTGCCCGTACCTTCTCACGCACGGACCGTCGGTCCAGGCCAGACCAGGTGCGTACCAGAAATTGATCTAGCCGCATCTGCGCTTCAACAACCGCGCGTTCAAATGGCGGCATCGGTTATAGCCTCCTCTTCGCTGAAGAGAAAAGCATCAAGGAGCAAGACAGCCACACCCACCACAACCGCCGAATCCGCGATATTGAACACGGGCCACTCGCGAAACGGCCAGAAATTCACATCGATGAAATCAACCACGTATCCGCGGGCCAACCGGTCGACCAGATTACCGAGTGCGCCGCCGGTCACCAATCCCAGAGCGCCATATACCCACAGATCATTTCCAGCAATAACGCGGTGGAAAACAAAAATACCCACAATCACGATCGCTGACAGGATTGTGAAGAGGCTGCCCAACTGCGGAAAGAGACCGAAAGCAACGCCGGTATTCTTAACGAAGGTAAAAGAAAACAAAGAGGCAAGTTGGGGAATCCAATCCACCGGGGTATAAGCAGGCAAATGATGCACTACCCACGACTTGGAAAGCTGGTCGAGTCCCACAACAAGCGCCGCTCCTCCCCACAATAGGAGCCGGCTGCGAACCGCATCGTTCATCGCGTCCCTTCGCGACGAGACTGGCAATGCATACACAGACGTGCAGAAGGCAAGGCCTCCAGGCGAGCAAGTTCGATAATGGTGCCACAGGTCTCGCAAATGCCGTAGGTACCGTCCTCGAATTTGCTCAAAGCGCGCTCTACATCTTCCAGAGAACGCTTGAGTTGACGGGCCAGAGCCACATCGCGCGCCTGCTCAAAGACCTCTGTACCAACGTCGGCCATATGATTGCTGTATCCCACCCCATCCTCGCGGACAGCGCGTGCGGTATCTTCCAACTGCTCCAAGAGTTGGCGCTTCTGTTCTGAGAGCTCTTGATGTAATTTGTTATAGGTGATTGGCATCTTATACTCCAACAATGACTCGTGAGTGCATTTTACCCGGCTTTCAAGAAAAGACAAGAGTACAAAGCGGTTTACACTTTTGTAAAAATACCTTATAATAACAATGATATTTTCATCGAGGCGTCATAAGGAGGACAAGCACGATGAAGAAAAACATCACAGGGCGCAGAATACGTCACAGTCTATGGATTAGCACGGCTATGGCGTTTGTCATCATCGCAGTGTGGGTGAGTAGCGCTTTTGCGCAAAGTTCAACGCAGGTCAAACTTGTCCCAGGTGAAGCGGTCATCAGCGTGGAGCAGACCATCGAAATGACAGTGCAGGTGGAAGACATCGCCAACCTTTACGGCATCGAGATATTTATCACATTCAATCCCAATCTGCTCGAAGTGGTGGATGCTGATCCTAACAAACCAGGCACACAGATAACGACAGGTGACTTTCTGAGTGGCGGCATGGAAGGCGCCAATGCTGTCGCTGACGGCAGAATCGAGTATATCATGCAGCAGGTCTCCCCCAATCCTCCTTCGAATGGTGGGGGCGTGCTGGCACGCATCACCTTCAAGGGAATAGGCAGCGGGCAAGCCGACATCAGGATAGACGATCTGTTCCTGTCTGATCAGGATGGCAATGGCATCGGCTGCAGCTTCCTGGGTTCGCAAATCACCGTACATGCCGGCAGCGTAGACGGTCCCAGCCCTACCCCATTTTCACCAACAGCAGTGCCTCCAACGTCCACGCCGGTTCCACCAACATCAACTCCCCAGGCGACCACCGCGGCGCAACCTATCACGGCAGAAAGCCTCGGTGTGGACTGCGTTAGTGTTCAGGGGTATCACATCGTCCAACGCGGCGAAACGCTCTATGCCATCGCGCGCGCCTACGCAACCAATCCATATGCAATTGTGGCATGCAATCCTACGATCAATCCACGCCGGATTCACGCCAGCAACCACCTAGCGATTCCCTATGCGCCGTGGCCAACCGTCCCACCTGGACCAACAGCAGAACGGCAGTTCAGCCCCAGCCTGATTCCCGCACCGGTCCCCACACCCGCGCCAGGATGTCGCGTTTACCACACCGTCCAGCCCTATGAAACCCTCACCGCCATCGGATTGAGGTACGGCGCCAATATCTGGGACATCGCGCGCACCAACCGCATCTACAACCTGCACCTCATCAATTCCGGGCAGGTGTTGTGCATCCCCTAGTACAGCGCGGTATAGATTCCTCCTTAGTTTTCAGCTTCAAGGGGATCGTCAGATCCCCGCGCCTGGCACATAGTCGGGGATCTGACGATCCCCTCTGAGCCCCATTATCTGAGAAGAAACTTGCGTCTCGCGGTACTAGTATCAAGCCTGTAAGGAAGCTCCCCCTTGCGCAAGGACGGCGCGGATCTTATCATCGTAGGACGGCGCAGCCATAACAACAAGATCGTCGCCTGCCAGAAGGCGCGTGGCACCACGAGGTACCAACGTCTGCCCGCCGCGCCGAATCGATACCAACAGACATTCCTGCGGGAGAGAGAGTTCGGCGAGCTTTTTCCCCGCCGCCATATTCCCCCGATGCAACGTAAACGTCACCAGGCGCGCTTTGGATTCGCGCTGCATCTGCCACAACTCGGCCCGGCGCCGTCGTTCCTCAAGGTCGCGCGTGGCGCGCGCATACGCACGGATAACATCCTCACGCT
>JBJYXQ010000635.1:0-1898 GCA_046260035.1 Anaerolineae bacterium | reverse complement strand
TGTCCGAGTGCAGTAAATGCGCTTTTCAGTTCCTCTGGTAGGGCCGTGACTGGTGCGGGTTGCGTTTGGTATTGGGCCTCGGCATCCTGGGCTTGTTGGAAAGCCGCGAGAGCCGCTTCCCATTGGCGTTCCAGTTCAGCGGCTACCAGACGATTATCGGGATCGACGCGTTTGAAGCGACGTTCGGCGAGTTGAGCTTGGTAGTGTAGTCGTTCAAGTTGCTGTTGCCGGGCGTGGGCAACTTGGGTGGCGACGGCTTGTTGGGCGGTGAGTGCTTGTGTGTAGGCGTCTAATTCGATTGGCGATAGCGCTTGGAAAAAAGCTTGAATCACGCGCGTATCCACAGGTTGCGCGGGAATATTTTGACAGATGGATACCCCGTATTGCTGTCGTAGATAATTGCAGATGTAACGTGGGGCACGTTTGTACTCAACGACCATCTTGTGTCCACATTCGCCACAATAGACCAGACCTTGGAGCAATGCGGCGCCCGGCCGGGGTACGCCCCGTGATTTGTTGCGGTCATATTCGGCATAGTTGTCTTCTAGCATAGCTTGAATGCGCTCAAAGGTTTCCCAGCTGATGTAAGCGGGGTACTTATTTTTAACACAAATGCGCCATTCTGCCATCGGCAAACGTTTCTGAGTGACTTGGCCTGAAAGTGGATCGCGCGTGGTGCGCGTTCGGCCATAAACAAAGGCTCCAGCATAAGCGGGATTCTTGAGCACGGCCAGGATGGCGGCTACACGGGGTTTTTTCCAGATCACATCTCCAAAGCGATCCCGTCGAGGGAGCAAGAGTTCTTGTTCATTGAAAAAGTGGAGGACTTTGCTGGCCGATTTAAGTCGTAGGAAGGTGGTGAAGATCAAGGTGATGCGGGCTTGGATTTCTTGGTTGGGATCTTTACGTACCTGGTCATTGGCATCGCGCACCAAGCCGACTGGCAGGGGCAAGGCGAGCTCACCACGCTCGGCCTTGTTGAGCAGCCCCGCTGTCATCCGTGCGCGGATGGTATGCAATTCCATTTCGGATAACTGGCCTTTGAGACCCAAAAGCAGCCGTCCATTGAGTGACGCCGGATCATACACGCCGTCGCGATCGGCAATCAAGCACTGGGTATAGCCGCACAGGTCTAGGAGGGGATACCAATCAGAGCAGTTGCGTGACAAGCGGGTAACTTCGTAGGAAAGAATGATCCCGACATGGCCCTGGGTGACTTGGGCCACCAGGTTTTTGAAGCCTTCCCGATGTTGCGTGGTCGTGGCGGACTGTCCCAAATCGGTGTCAATGGTTTCGATGGCCTCCGCTGGCCAGCCCAGCTCCAGAGCCCGTTGGTGTAGAGCATATTGCAGTTGCAGACTCTCCTGATTGGTGAGGACTTGCTGCGGTGTCGATTGGCGAATGTAGATGATCGCCTTGCGTGCCAGATGGCTGGGCGTGATGAGTGCGGATACAGTCATTGATAACCTCCTGAGTAACTAATGACAATGCGTCGCGGATTTGTTGTCGGTGTTTTGCCGACAATCGGCTCCAGATTTCTGTGGACTCGTAAGACATAGCACCTCACATTCTTGAGCCAGGGCGATAAGCTCGGTTAAGGCTTGTCGCGTAAGTTTAGTCTGGCTCTGGGGTTGAGATGCCAATAGGTTAGTCGCACCTAGTGGGATGCGCAAGGCCATATACTCACGGTAGGTCACCAAAACGTAGGAGGCATTTGGAGAAGTTGTGGGAATGTGCAAAACAGTGAAGCGCCGTGCAAAGAGCGGATGACGGGGATCCGTAACCTCAATTTCGTTTACGGATTCTGTGGATACGTTGTTTAAGGGGATATTAAGTTGTGAACTCGTTCGTCTCAGTAGATCACAAAATGCTTCGAGGGGATCGCCAGATCCCCGCTC
>JBJYXQ010000634.1:0-2928 GCA_046260035.1 Anaerolineae bacterium | reverse complement strand
CCTTTCGTGTTTCCCCATGCCCCCACCCATGCTATAATGCCCATTGTGAATATAACCATATCCTTACTATTTATCCTTTACCTCGCTGACTCACGATCCGTAGCGACCAGCGAGACGAGGAAAACTATTCTCATCCTGCAATCCTCAGGAGTTAACTCGTGACGACAAAAAGATGGAGACGCAATCTTTGGGCTACCTGGGTTGCCGAATTACTGGCGATTATGGGGTTTTCCTCAAGCTTTCCGATCTGGTCCTACTACATCCAGGAATTGGGCGTGACGGGTGATGCGGTGGCGAAGTGGAGCGGTCTCATTATTTCTGCATCGTCGTTGACGATGGGCATTATGGGGCCAATCTGGGGATCGCTCAGCGACCGTTATGGGCGCAAGGTAATGGTGATCCGGGCGATGTTCGGCGGAGCGGTTACAATCGGGTTGATGGGCTTTGCGCAGAATGTCGAGCACATGCTCATCCTACGGCTGATTCAAGGGGCTTTTACAGGCACAGTCGCTGCAGCAACGACGCTGGTGGCGAGTTCCACGCCGCGCGAACGCCTTGGGGAAACATTGGGGAAGCTGCAACTGGCGATTTTCCTAGGCCAGTCCGTTGGGCCGATCACGGGAGGCTTTGTATCGGATATGTTGGGCTACCGTGCGACCTTTTGGATGACAGCGATCTATCTTATCATCGCTGGGTTGCTGATGCTTTTCTTCGTCACTGAAGAATTTACACCTGTAGAACACACAACACAAGATTCGTTTGTCCAGCGAATGCGTCAGGATACGGCGATGCTTTTTGCAGGATCACTGCTGGGCCTGGTGTTGGGTCTGCGCTTCGCGTTGCGATTGGGACTGCGGATATCGTCGCCCTTATTGCCCCTCGTCGTCCAGGAAATGTTACCGGCAGGCGCGTTTTTGGGCTCGGCTTCGGGTTTGTTGACAACGGTTTCTGGCATTTTCAGCGCGATAGCATCGCCGATTTTGGGACGCTGGGGGGATCGTCACGGCGGGCGTACCCCATTGACGATTGCGACGTTCGTGCTGGCGGGCGCGATTGGCATTCAGGCGCTGGCATCGGCCTATTGGATGCTGCTGGTAGCGCAAGTCTTCCTGGGGCTGGCAATTGGAGGCACGCTGTCCATCATCAGCGCCTACATCGGACGCGCTGCGCCGGAGGGCAAGGCCGGCACGGCATATGGACTGGACACGCTGGCGACCTCGCTATCAAACGCCGTCGGGCCCACAGTGGGTGGCTGGCTAGGCGCGACCTCGTTGAGCTTACCCTTTTACGTTGGCTGTGTAGTCACGGCGTTGTCGGGCTTCGCAGTGTTGAGATTGCCTAAAGACTGAGTTGATGGCTGAAAGCTGACCGCTGATAGCTACTTGCCGAGTTCCGCGCCTTTGTTGAGCGCTGTAATATTCGGTTCCAACCACTTGCGCTGGCGTTGTGAGAGATGCTCATCAAGCTGTTGCGCCACCGTCTCCAGCGTCACCAGACCGGTCGCGCCGACCAATGCACCGAGCATCACCATGTTGGCGATGCGCGGATTCCCCAGTTCGGTGGCGATATCGCTGGCTGGGATGTAGAGCGCGCGAATATCCTCACGCTCACTCTGCGTGGGGATCAGCGAACTATTCACCAACAGCAATCCTCCAGGTTTAACCAGCGGTTCATATTTCTCCATTGATGGGATGTTGAAGATCACCGCGATGCTGGGATGCCGGACGGTAGGCGCACCGATTTCCTCTTCCGAGAGGATGACGGTGCAGTTAGCGGTACCGCCGCGCATCTCCGGTCCGTAGGAGGGAATCCATGTCACGTGCAGGTTTTCGGCCATGCCTGTGTAGGAGAGCAACTGTCCCGAGAAGAGGACGCCCTGTCCTCCAAAACCGGCAAAAATGATGTCTTCATGCTTCATAGTGGCCTCCTACGCTTTCAGCGCCTTCACGGCGTCCGTCATCTTGAACGTACCCAGCGGGAAAGTCTGCGTCATATTCTCCTTCGCCCATCCCATTGCCTTCCACGGATCTATGTTCCAGTTGGTGGGACACGTGGAGATCACTTCCACACAGGCAAAGCCTAGGCCCGCGATTTGCGCCATAAACGCGCGCTTGATCGCATTCTTGGTCTTGTTGATGCTCGGAATGTCGGCGACGATCTGGCGAGTGATGTAGACCGCGCCGGCTGTCGTGGCAAGGATTTCGGACATCTGCACCGGATACCCGGCAATACTGGGATCCCGTCCACCTGGCGAGGACGTCGTGACCATCCCCTCCAATGTAGTGGGCGCCATCTGCCCACCCGTCATCCCGTAGATGGCGTTGTTGATGAAGACGGTGGTGATCAACTCGCCGCGATTGGCAGCCTGGATGATCTCCGCCGTGCCAATCGCCGCCAGGTCGCCATCGCCTTGATAGGTGAAAACAATTTTGCCGGGATTGACGCGTTTGAGGCCGGTCGCCATCGCAGGGGCGCGCCCATGCGATGCCTCGACGAAATCCACATCGAAATAGTCATAAGCCAGCACCGCGCATCCCACCGGCGCGATGCCGATGGTTTTCCCCTTGATGCCTAACTCATCGATGACTTCGGCCACCAGCCGGTGGACAACACCGTGGGTACAGCCGGGACAATAGTGTGTGCTCCGCTCCGTCAACGACGATGGATAACCATAAACCAATTCCATATCTTCGGGAATAGCAGCTTGTATACTCATACGCCTTACTCCTTACTCCTAACTTCCTCAGCCAACTTCTGCACATCGGCCAGGATTTCATCCACCATCGGCATGATCCCGCCCATTCTGCCGTGGAAACGGACCGGCGTCTTACCCTGGACCACGCGCTCGACGTCTTCGAGCATCTGCCCGGCACTCATCTCGACGACCAGGATGCCCTGAACGCGTCCGGCGAGTTCGGCGATGCGCGC
>JBJYXQ010000633.1:0-2271 GCA_046260035.1 Anaerolineae bacterium | reverse complement strand
GGGTATGTCATCGCCTGCCTGAAAAACAAAGAAAGGCCACTGACGGAGACGTATCTCGAATGTGCCCGTATCTGGCTGACGATGAGCAAGGAAGATTATGATGATTATCTAAAAGCACGATTTCGTGTCCTCGGTTTAGAGGATTACTGGCGCGACTGGAGCCTGAGCAAGGCAGAAATGAAGGTCTTTGCCCAGGTTAAAGAGCATGGCGGGCTCGATCTGTTTGAGGATTTTGAACGGCCGATTCTGAGTGCGGAATGAAGCGATTGCGGATACTTCGACTGCGCTCAGCACAGGTTTGGGATTGCGGATTTGGAATGGATACCTGCCGCAAACCAGGGAGAGCAATTGATGAGCGGCCAAACAGGCTACAACGCCAGAAACCAGGAGTTTGAATTATGTATCACACACCCTCCCCTAACGTATCGGTGCGCGACCCGTTAAACGAAGCGCGCAGGCAGATTGAATGGTTCTTCGGAGTGGAGGACGCGCCTACACCGCCCGCGAACACCCGCAGGATCGACGAGCTTTATATCGCCCTGACGGGCGACAGCCAGTTTCGCGGCGTCTTTCAACGCGACAAGGTCAAATTCGCCTCGGCCAACAGTGGCACATTGGCGGGGATGGTGGCGGATGCGATGAATAAGGTGGCTATGGCGCAAATGAGCCATCTGCAGAGTTGGCGATGGTATGAAAAGGTCACCGACCCAATCGCCAATGACGGCAGCGTACGGGATATGAAGTTGATCACGTTCGGGGGAATCGGCGACCTACCTACGGTGGCGCAGGGCGCGGCGTACACGGAGCTGATGGTCGACGATGTGAAGGAGACGGCGGCGTTCAGCAAGCGCGGCGGCTACGTGGGAATCACGCTGGAGATGCTGCGTAACTCGGATATCCGGCGGCTGCAGATGGTGCCGAAGGCGCTGGCGATCGCGGCCGTGCGCACGCGGAGCGCGGCAATTTCGGCGCTGTTTACAGCCAATGGAGGCGCGGGGCCGACGCTGGCGCAGGACGGCAAGGCGCTGTTCCACGCCGAGCACAACAACGTGGCGACGACGGCGCTGGGCACGGACGCTGCGGCGTGGCGCGCGGCACGGGTGGAATGCTTCAACCATGCGGAGGTGAATAGCGGCAAGAAGCTGGGCGTGTTCCCGAAGTTCCTGCTTGTGCCGGACGCGCTGTATGACGCGGCGCTGAGCATCACGGGCTACGGCGAGGGGATGCCGACGAGCTACACGCCGGAGGCGCAAGCGCGGAACCGGAGCGATCCACGGCCGGTGGTGGTCATTGTGCCGGACTGGACGGACGGCAATGATTGGGCGTATCTAGTCGATCCGGGCATCTTTCCGGTGATCCAGATCACGTACGCGCAGGCACCGGGTGGCGGGGTGCATCCAGCGCCGGAGTTCATCAGCGTGGCTAACCCGAGCCAGGGCCTGTTATTCACGAATGATGTGCTGCCGATCAAGATTCGGGACTGGTTTGCGGTAAATGTCAACGGGCCGCGGGGGATTGGGAAGCGGAATGTTGTGTAGAACTAAAGCGTTGTATAGCTGCGGTCGGCCATGGGGATGCGATTGTGAACGGGGAGCTCTCAGTTGGCAACTTAGGTTCTTCGGCAAGTGTAGTACATCAGCATCAGATGCTACTGGCGCGAAAAGGGGCTTAGTCCAGAAGAGCCGAACGTCCTCGTCCACATCAAGCAACATTGAGGGCTGGAGCATATTGAAGAGTTCGAACGGCCAATTCTGACAGAGAAGGAAAAAAGATTGTCAAGTCAGCAAATATGTGACTTATAGTCCGTGGACTCATAGTCTATAAAACGGTATCAAAGGTCATGGATTATAAGGTGCTGTTCGGGGCTGCGGTCAAAATTTATCGCAAAGAGGCAGGTTTAAGTCAAGAGGAGTTAGCAGCATTATCCAAGCTCGATCGAACTTACATTAGCGGTATCGAGCGTGGTGTACGTAACCCGACTCTTTTAACAATATACAGGCTTGCCACCGCGCTAGAAATTGGACCAGAAGCATTCTTCACAACGATCAGTAACTTAGCGGAGATAGAAGAGGATAGGCACTAAATGTCAGTAGGCTTATCTTCGACAGCTGAGAATTCTCAAGTGATCTAGTTTGCTTACTTGAGTTCCTAGATCGCTCAACTTTAGGCCAGAATCTAAAATGTCTACACAACAACGAATTGTTGCGTTTCAAGATCTTCCTCAAGCTGATCTTTTTATCGATACCATATACAAGGGAGGACGGCAAGGCC
>JBJYXQ010000632.1:0-3214 GCA_046260035.1 Anaerolineae bacterium | reverse complement strand
ACGCGCAGGGTGACGCCACCCTCTTCGGTGAACTTTACAGCGTTACTGAGAAGGTTCATCAAGACCTGGCGGAGCTTGCTCTCGTCGGCATAGATGTACTGAGGCACGTCAGGCGCGATATCGAGAATGAGGCTCAATTGCTTATTGGCAGCGCGCATCGCAAACATCTCTTGCAGCCCTACCAATAGCCGGTGCAGATCGAAGGCGTTCTCCTGGAGCACCGCACGCCCGGCCTCGATCTTGGACATCGTCAAAACGTCGTTGATCAGCGCAAGGAGGTGCTCGCCGCTGCGCCCAATGGTGTCCAGGTACTCGCGCTGTGCAACTGTGACTTTTGGATCGCGAGCCATCAGTTGCGAGTAACCCAGGATCGCATTGAGGGGGGTGCGCAACTCATGGCTCATGTTCGCCAGGAAGATGCTCTTGGCACGGTTGGCGGCCTCAGCCGATTCCTTAGCGGTCTCCAATTCGGCCGTCCGCTCGGCTACACGCTGCTCCAAATGAGCGTAGGACTCGCGCAGGCGCGCCGACATGCTATTGAACTGCCTCGCCAGCGCCTCAATCTCGTCGCCGGTAGAGACCTCAATCGTCTGGTCGAAGTCTCCGGCTGCAACTTCTTGGGCCGCGGCAGTCAGCTTCTCAATCGGCGAAGTCACGTGCTTGATACTCTTGGCGATCATAAATGCTGGGGCGACAACGCCCAACAGCAAAAGCAACACCAGCACAGGCTGAAAGGCGCGCATATCACGTGTGAGCGTCCGCCAATCATCCTCCAGAATTAACCCCCAATTGGTGTTGGGGACGGCGGCAAAGCTGGAAATCGTCTCATGGCCAAAGACATTCTCGACGCGCACAGCATTAGCCTCACCATCGAGTACCAACTCGACCACCAATTCCGAGGAGAAATCTTCGCCAATATAGTCAGCATCGAAATGATAAATCACACGTCCCTGGCTATCCACGAGGTAGACATTGGCGCTGTTATCGGCCTGAAGCAATTGCGTGATGTACTCGGCGTAGCGGGCCTGTGTTTCTGTCGTCCATGGCATCAGTTCCACGCTGACGCCGAGTAATGCATCATCCTCGATGACAGGTGTGACATGAGCGATAAATTCTGTTTCCATCTCAGGATCGGTCGTGATGTCCGAGATAAACGGTTCACCCGAGTCAAGTGCCGTCTCGATGTACTCACGGTCCGACCAATCTTGCCCCATCAGATCCAGCCGTTCGGGCACAGTCGTCACAATCACTCCGGAAGTGTCCAGAAACAACCTGAGCGTATCATCGGGCAATGCTTGCTGACCCGGTGGCTCAGCCATCTCTGCTGGAGGAGTGACAAACGCATTGTTGACAAAGGCACGGCCATGACTCGCATCCGTCATCAGCGCACTCAACTGATAGGCCATCAAGCGAGCCAATTCACGGTCGCGCTCAATCAACAGTTTGGTCGTCACCTTGCTGTAAGAAGCCAGCGTTAGTGCCCCTACCGCAATCTGTACGAGAATAACCGGTAGAACCGCCGCTGTCAAGATTTTTCGACGCAGGGTTTTGCGCAACCAGAACTGAATATCCACACGATGTTTTTTCATCGATTATCCTCGCTACCCATTATGAACTTTCCGATCTCAGCGACCAGTGGGCTGCT
Organism: Anaerolineae bacterium; assembly: GCA_046260035.1. Taxonomy (GTDB): domain Bacteria; phylum Chloroflexota; class Anaerolineae; order B4-G1; family SLSP01; genus DSWT01. The sequence goes on along the minus strand of JBJYXQ010000632.1, from coordinate 1,569 downwards.
CCTCCAAGACAACAGGAATCACCTGTTCTTGCCCGTCACGAAGAATAGTCATCTGTACGGTATCACCGATAGCCTTTTGCGTTTCAAGGTAGATCGTCCACGTTTCAAGGTCGGCAACCGGCTGGCCGTCAAGCGCAGTGATAATATCACCGCCTACGGGAACCTGGTAGCGTCCCATCCGCACCATGCGCGTGCCCCCTTGAATGCCCGCATCGTCCGCCGGACCGCCGCGTGTGACCTCGAGCACCAACAAACCGGCATCCACGGGAATATCCATGCCAGCCTTCTGGAACCAATCGATGATCGACGGTGTCAGCGCCACGACATTTTCCAGCCCGGTCCAGGGATGCGGATAATAGCCGCGGGCAATCAACTCGACCACGACGCGCCGCACGGTGTCCGCTGAAACGGCAAACCCGATGCCGGCCGAGGCCCCACTGGGACTGACGATCTGCGAGTTGACACCAACGATGTGCCCGTCCAGGTCCAAAAGCGGGCCGCCGGAGTTGCCTGGATTGATCGCCGCGTCGGTCTGGATTGCCTCACCGATAAAGCCTGTTTCGCTTTGGATCACGCGCCCTAGCGCGCTGATCACGCCGGTAGTCAACGTCTGTTCCAGGCCGAAAGGATTGCCAATCGCTATCACAAACTGTCCCACATCCAGCGTGCTCGAGTTGCCCAACATAAGCGGTGACGGCAGATCGGTCCCCGCGTCGATATGGATGACGGCCAGATCGTTCAACGAGTCCGCGCCGACAACCTCCGCCGGATAGACATTCCCGTTGCTAAATGTCACCAACAGTTCCTCCGCGTTTTCGATCACATGGTAATTCGTGATAATGTTGCCGTCGGTATCGTAGACAAAACCGGAGCCGCTCCCTTCCTGCGGGATCGCTTGCCCAAACATGCTGTAAGCGTAGCTCCGGTTGGTGATGTTGACCACAGACGGACTGACAGCTTTATACACGGCAATAATGCGCGACTGCAAGGCCAACATCGCCACATTCTCATCGATCTCCGCGCCGGACTCAGGCGTGATGATCGGTGGCAAAGGTGTGGGCGTCCACGTTGGTTGCGCCGGCACCTCTATCGCCACCGGTACAGGGGTGGGTGTCAAGGTCGCCAGATCGGTCAGGCTACATCCCAGGCTCGCTACCAACAGCACGCCAATCAATACACTATAAATACGCTTCTGCAACTTCATAGTATTTGCTTTCATCTTTTGTTTCCTCTTTCCCAAAATACTGCCATCCGTTCATTGTGACTGACCCAGACGTCTTCTGCTAAACTTTCTTCGCCTATAAAACGCCGGGACGATTTTAACTTCTACGTTTAGGTCAGTAAGCGTAGAATCGCACGGCTAGCAGACGATTTGTATCTCATACCCGATATACATACGTACAACTTGTCAAAAAGTTACCTACTATGATAACCCCAAAAAATTACACTTCAACCCATGCCAGCTTAAGAGCAAGGTTAGAGGGGATTTTTGTGGCGGGCAAAGCCCGCCACCAAAATACCCACAAAAATACCCAATGATAGTTATACAGCGGTCTGCTACACCAAATT
>JBJYXQ010000631.1:0-2104 GCA_046260035.1 Anaerolineae bacterium | reverse complement strand
CCCGGCTTTATCGCCACCTCCGACGAAAACGGCCGCCCCAACGTATCCCCCAAGGGGTCGTTCCAGGTATTGGATGACGAGCACGTCCTGTTTGCCGACGTCAATTCGCCCCGTACCATTGCCAACCTGCGGCAGAATCCCCAGGCCTCGGCCATCGTCTTCGATCCTGACACCAATCACGGTTGCCGCGTGTGGGGTACAACCGAGATCGTGGATTCGGGAGAGGTGTTCGACCGGATGAACACCGTCCTGGCCACTATGGACATGCAGGCCAAGCACGTGGTCATTGTCGCTGTCGAGGACTTTTTGACCTTCTAGTCCAGATAATTTTTCCTACTGCTGTGGTGTCACGCACGAAAGCCGAGGCGGTCGGATTCTCCTGCATACTGACGCTGTGCTTCAGCACAAGCGCAGCGCGACGCACGCGTGAACCGCTGACGTCTGCAACCCCATTGCAGCGCTCTGCTAGTGACATCTTCCGCAGCGCACCACTATGACTCGCGGCTGACCACGACGTCAATCTGGGCAGATAATCTTCTTTGCACCAGTTGGAGTCGATAACGCAAGGTGTCGGGCAGCGTGAATCCCTTCAGGCACTGAATGTTAGGGCAAGACCGGCAGAACGGTGCGATCTGAAGTTCCTCTAAACAAAAACCGCCGCAAGCTAGTGGGGCCTCGCGGCGGCTCGGGAAATCTGTCTGAGATGGGGACTCACGTGCTGATTCAAGATCACGGAATTCCCCTTAGCTCACCAAAGGGCCAAGAGCCCGCGTTTTCTACCGGGCTAGCCTGCCTACCCTTCGCCCTCCCCCGGTGCTGGAATAACGCCAAGTTGCTGCATTAGGCTCATTTCATTCATTTGGCCCCAATGTTCCACAACCTTGCCACCAGCAAAACGGATGGTGTCGTATACTCCAAAGGATACGCTCTTGCCGGAAGGCGGAATGCCCATGAACTCGCCTTTATGGGTGCCGCTCCAGGTGCTACGGACTACCACCTTCTCGCCTTCGGCGATCAGGTCGTCGATTGCGATTTGAAAGTCCGGGAAGGCGCTGCGAAATACGGTGGGCAGCGTTTTCACGCCCTCAATACCAGACGGTATTCCGGGCGGGAGTTCTTCGTGCTCAACAAAGTCGGGCGCAAACAGCTTGTCGACCAGACCTATGTTTCCCCGATTGAAGACTTCCTCCATTAATTGACGGGTTAACGCCTTATTCTGTTCAGTTGACATTGGCTATTCTCCTTTTTTGATTTGGGTACGCTGTAGATGGTTCTGGTGTTGTAGGCATCGCGTCCCATTGATTGATCTGCTCTCAATAAATCAGACTTCAGCACTCCGAATTTTATCGGATAGCGCTAGCCGTGTCAATCCTAGGCGGGAGCAAGTTGTGAATGTGATCGTGTTTGTAAATGCTTAGCACCTGCGCGACAGGCCTCTCGGTACTTCTGGCATAACGCTTGTATTGTCCTGCGACAGCACGGGAGGCAGGTGGCGTCGCGAACACGTTCGACATATTGAGCGCAAGCTTGGTGGAGCAGACTATTAGGAGCTGGTTACATCGGTTTCCTCCGCCAGAAATTGACTTTTGTCGGCGCTTGCAGTAAGGTTATGCCCCCTCCATCATCGCGCGAGAAGCGATACTGAATGTGCAGAGTCAAGACACCTGGGCTTTTCAGGCGCGTGAGGATCGAGATAGCTCTTTGTTCGTGCGAGATCTGGCTTTGAATATCAGCAAACCTATGTCAATTTGGAAGACAAGGGGTCTGGCGCCACCTGACTATCTCCAGCGAATCCAGGAAGATCCCAGCTACGCGGCACGCTTCACGCGCAAGTTCTACGAAATTCATTGCCCACTCGCGGAACAACTGGCTAACATGCTTGACTTACGGGGGGTCAAATCGTTGCTAGACCTGGGTGGTGGTTCGGGCGTCGTGTCATTTGCTCTTCTCCGCAAACAACACGATCTCACCTCTGTAGTAGTGGATGTTGAAAACGTTTGCCAAGCTGGTCGAGAGATTGCCGCTGAGACTAAGGTTGAGAACCGAATGACGTACCTGGTCGCCGATTTTTCGCAGGATGAGTTGCCCACCGGATTTGATATGG
>JBJYXQ010000630.1:0-2538 GCA_046260035.1 Anaerolineae bacterium | reverse complement strand
GCCCCCCTTACCTTGGAACAGCGCCAAGACCTGAACGGTTATTTCACTCAGCTTTCCGGGCGGGATCTGCGGGGCAATCTTCCCCAGTTGGTTATCGCGCCAGGGATGGGACGCAACCTCACCTCCGCTGATGCGGACCGACCCGTCGTATTGCTTCCGGGCACGTCCACCCTTGCGCCGCTGCAATTGATGCCTGGCGAGACGCTGACCTTTCGCCTGCCGGATGTCGGGGCTAGCACCGAAATGACCCTTGAGATCGTAGGCATCAGCCAGGAATCAGTCGGCACCGTGTCATTGGGGGGAGCCATCATTGCACCATATGCTGTGCTGGCCCCCAAGGCTGAGCCGGAAGCCTCCTTTTACCTAGTGAACGTGGATCAGACGAGAAAAGATGAAATCGTGACCGCCCTAATCAGGGCCCTGCCGGCCCAGGCTGTAGTCCTAGAGACGGACACGCTCGTGGGTGTGTTGGCGGAATTGGCGCGGCAGATCACCGTCTTGCCGATGCTGATCGCGGCGTTGGCGCTCTTTGCTGCCACGACCATGGTTGCCAATACGACGGCCCTGGTGACTCTGGAACGCCGGCGGGAGATCGGCGTGATGAAGGCAGTCGGTATCAAGACCCATCAGGTTCTGGGCCAACTGCTCCTGGAGAGCGGGATATTGGGCCTCGTTGGGGGCTTGATGGCGCTGGGGGGCGTAGCGCTGGCCCTGATGCTGACCCGCGCGGCATTGGCGGGGTTTGCGGGCGGCTTGTCGATACAGACTGCTTTACCATTGCTCGCCCTGGCGATTGGCGTAACGCTGGCAGCTACCCTGCTCAGCGCCTGGCCTGCTAGCCGTCAGCGGCCGTCGAATGTTCTGCGCTACGAATAAGAGTTGAGAGATCAGGAGATAGAAAATGACAATCGTAATACAAACCACCGACGTAACCAAGACGTATAGAATGGGTAAAGTGGCTGTGCCTGTCCTGCGCGGCATCAGCCTAGACATCCAACGCGGCGAGATGGTCGCCATCGTCGGCCCTTCCGGCAGCGGCAAGTCCACACTGTTGGGTTTGATGGGCGGGCTAGATACGCCTACCGCCGGGAGGGTGGTGATCGACGATTTGGATATCACTGCCATGAATGAGAACCAGCTGGCTGGCGTGCGCAGCGACCGCATCGGCTTTGTCTTTCAGGCCTATAATTTGATCCCAACTTTGACCGCGTTGGAGAACGTGGCGCTTCCCGCCCAATTCGCCCACCAGCGCAAGTTCAAGCCAATGCACCGTGCCCGTGAGCTGTTGATAACGTTGGGTTTGGGCGAGCGGTTAAATCACCGCCCGGCGGCGCTTTCGGGCGGTGAGCAACAGCGCGTGGCCATTGCGCGGGCCTTGATCAATCATCCAGCCGTGGTGCTGGCCGATGAACCAACGGGTAACTTGGACTCTGTGTCAGGCAAAGGGGTGCTGGAGGCACTGGAGCGGACGCGCGCCGACACCGGAACCACGTTGGTGTTGGTAACACACGATGCGACCGTGGCAGCGTGCGCCGACCGCATCTTTTACCTGCAGGATGGTCGCCTGCTGCACTGAGCGCTGGTGGTTTCGTGGGACAGCGAAGCGATTTCTCCTTTGTAGCATCAACCATCGCTTCGCTGCTCCGCTAGCGTCCAACCAAGAGGGTGTCAAGGCCGGTTGTCCAAACGTGAGAACCCTGATATATTCCGATGATCACCCCTCTCTCAACGTCGACGCGATCTGCCATAGTCTCTGTCCTGTTTGAGGAATCCCATGACGACGATCCTGATCGTTGAGGACGAACGAAATCTATCCAACCTGATCCGACGTAACCTGGAGGACGAGGGCTATGACGTGTGGCAGGTTTTTGACGGCACGGCTGCCCTGGATGCGATCACGATCCGTGAACCAGACCTGGTCATCCTGGACATCATGCTACCCGGCATGGACGGACTGCAGATTTGCCGCCAGGTGCGCCAGCGTTCCATCGTTCCGGTATTGATGCTCACCGCCCGTGCCGAGGAGATCGACCGCGTGCTGGGTCTTGAGGTGGGTGCCGACGACTATCTCACCAAGCCTTTCAGCATGCGTGAGCTGACCGCCCGCGTACGGGCCATCCTGCGCCGCGTGGAGATGATGCGCACCACGGCCGAGCCGGTGCAAGAGGCCGTGTTGACGGTGGCTGATCTGCGTCTGGACCCCACCACTCACGAAGTGACCCTTGAGAACCGTCCCGTGGACCTGACACCCAAGGAGTTTGCACTGCTCTACCACCTATCGCGTCATCCCGGGCGCGTTTTCAGCCGCGCTTACCTGCTGGACGAAATATGGGGTTACAGTGCTGAGGCCTATGATCGCACCGTGGACACCCACATCTACCGTCTGCGTCAGAAGCTGGGTGCGGAGAGCGAGATCGCCTCTCGCATCGTCTCGGTACGAGGCATTGGCTACAAGTTTCAGCGAGATTGAGCGATGAAACGGTTGCGGGGTTGGATCGCCGCCCGGCTATGGCGGCGGTTGATGTTCAGCCAACTGCT
>JBJYXQ010000629.1:0-8455 GCA_046260035.1 Anaerolineae bacterium | reverse complement strand
AAGGACGACCTTTTCGATTTCGTCATCGAGAACGTGGCCGGGGAAGCTGTTGGCATCATCAATTCCCACACCTGTGACCGGCGGGTAGGGTGCTTTATGTATGGTCTGGCGATCGGCCCAGATTATCGCCGCAGAGGTTACGCCTTCGAGGCAATTCTCCTGCTATTGCGCTATTACTTTGATGAGCTCAACTATCAGAAGGTCTCGACGACGGTCTACTCGAACAATGATCCCTCGCAGCGTCTCCACGAAAGCCTGGGGTTCACACTGGAAGGCCGTGTCCGCCGCGTGATCTTCACCCTAGGTCAGCACTTCGATGAACTCCACTATGGGATGACGGTCGAGGAGTTCCGTGCGAATGAGCGGATCAGGAAATGGTTGAATGGCAAACCTCTGGCCACCATCCCTTAATCGCTATTCACCAACCGTACATCTCGATTTGTGCTTTTGCCCTTAAAGACGATTGGGAGCAATGGCAAAGCGAGCACGTTGACTGCGGCGATGATGGCGAACGTCCAGCGGAAGCCCACTGCGTCTGTCAAGCCGCCGCCAACGGCCATGCCCACACCCTGCGCTACATTCACCACCGCCATCAGGATGGAAAACATCGACGCGGCGATACGCGGATCGGTGAAGTTCATCGACAGTGCGTAGTAGAGCGTCTGGCAGACGCCATATGCCAGTCCGAAGACTGCGACTACCGGCCATGCCAGGAGCGTGTTGGGGGTGAGCGCCAGTGCCAACACCGCGACGAAGGTGACGAGTAGCGCTGTTCTGGAAGCGTTGTGGCTACCGAGCCGGTTGATAAATGCGCCACCGGCCACGCCACCGAGGACCACGCCGATACCCCACACCGTTGTGATGAGTCCGGCGGTGCTGAGCGCGATGCCGAACTCGGTTTGCAGGAAGGGGTTGACCATTTGGTTGGCCCCGGCGATGATGAAGAAAATGACGAAGCCCAATCCCGCGAGCGCGATGACGGCCTTATGCTTGAACGCGCGGAAAGCACCCCAATCGAATTCGCGTTCGATCGGCCGCGCGGCTTCGCGTAGGCGAAGTACCATCGGCAAAGGTAGCAGTGTAAAGACCGCCAGTAGCCAGAAGACGGCTAACCAGGAAACATATTCCGCCAGCAATCCCACGATGGACGCCGTAATGACCACACCGAGCGCCCGCCCGCCGACCATAAAGCTTTGGATGGTTCCTTGCTCCTCTTCGGGGATGGTATCCAGCGCGAGGCCGTCGGTGCAGGTATCGTAGAGCGCCATCGCCATCTGCAGCACGAATGCCAGTGCGACGAATCCCCAATATGCGCTCGCCGGATCGATGAATGGGGCCGCAATCAGACAGAGCGCCTGGATGATCAGCCCGATCATGATGTATGGCTTGCGATGCCCCATATGAAACAGGTTTACCTTATCGCTCAACATCCCCAGGAAGATTTTGATGACGAAGGGGACCAACGCGATAGAGGCAAAGACCCCCACATCACTCATTGTTAGCCCTTTAGAAAGGAAGTAAATGGCGTTGAGCGCGGTAAAATAGCTCAATACCGTCCCCTGGGCAAAATAAAGCAGCCCAAACATCAAATAAGACGAACGTTTCTTCTGTGACATAGTGTACCTCCGGTGCGGTAGTTATGGGTTTCGGGTTGTGGGTTTTGAGTGATCTGTTGCCTCGCCAATTCGCTCATTTGCTGACTCGTAATTCGTAATTCGCAACTTGCTCTTCAACACCTGACGGTAGGCGGCGATGCGGGCGGCGCGCATCTCGCGACGGTGACCGATGAGCCACTTCGCGCCCTCGACGCCGATTTGCCAGACATATTGGGCGAGTAGCCAAATCCGCAGGATTTCAGCGATGGCGCTACCGTGATACTTGCGTGTGTAACGGACCTTGCTGGATTGAAAGTAGATGTGACGCGCGGGTACGACCTGTTCGCTGCTTTTGCCCTCGTGGTGGACGATCCGCGCTTCAGGGAAATAGACGATGCGCCAACCTGTATCACGTATCCGGCGGCACCAGTCCAGTTCCTCGGAGTACATAAAGAAACCTTCGTCCATGCCACCAACTTGCGCGAAGGCCTCGCGGCGTGCCAGCATTGCCGCTCCGGTGATCCAATCCACATCCTGGATAGCGTCATCGGGCTGCGCTTGCGCGTAGTAATGGCGTAGCAGTTTGCGCGGGGTCAATTTCTCGAGCCATGTGCTTTCGAGAAAGAGTACCGGCAGGGAGGGGAAGTGACGGCGCGAGGATTGCACGCTGCCGTCGGGATTGAGCAATTGCGGGCCGACCATACCCACGTCGGGATGTGCTCGGATGTAATCCACCATACGCGGCAGTGCGTCGGCTATAATTTCGGTGTCGGGATTGAGTAGAAGTAGGTATTCGCCTGTGGCGGCAGCGAGGCCTTGGTTGTTGCCGCCGGTGAACCCACGATTTTCTGTGTTGGCGATGACCTGTACGTCGGGGAAGGTCGTACGCAACATGGCGACGCTGTCATCGTGCGAGGCGTTATCTACAACGATGACTTCCAGCCCCATTCGGTTATCCCATGAGGCATAGACGGAGGTGAGTGCGCGCTGCAACAAGTCACGCACGTTCCAATTCACGATGATGACGGACAGAACGGCGCTCATCGGGATCTAGTGTTGCCTGCGCACAGCGAAGGCGGCGATCTCTTGCATCGCCCGGCGGTAAGGCGTGTCGGGGTAAGCATTGAGTAACACTTGGGCTTCGGTGCTGCGCTTTTCGGCCTGGTGCATAGCCCACTCGGCGGCGTCGGATTGGCGTAGATCGGCAATCAGGGATTGGACAGCGCTCTCATTGCGCGCGTGCTTGTCGCGCGCGAGGACGGCGTGGATGCGCGCATCGTCGGGGTGGCGCTGGCAGTAGTGCAGCACTGGCAGGGTGATGATGCCCTGATGCAAGTCGCTGCCCACTGGTTTGCCGAGTGTGTCCTGGTCACCCATAAAATCGAGCACGTCATCGACAATTTGGAAAGCTTCGCCGAGAAGTTTGCCGAACATTCTTAACTTTTGTATATCAGCCTCAGCAGAACGTGCTAGTAATGGGCCGCTTTCTGCAGCGAGAGCAAATAGCGAGGCGGTTTTGGAGAAGATGCGGTTGTAGTAGTCGGCCTCGGTCGGGATTTGGTTGCGGTTGGCGAACATCTGGTTGAGTTCGCCGCTGCAGATGATGGCCAGCGTTTCGGAGAAACGCTCCATCAATGTGAGGCTCTGGCTGCGTGTCGCCAGTTCCGCGGCCCAGGCGAAGGCTACGTCGCCCGTGAGGACGGTCGCGGCGGCGCTCCAGTTTGCGTTTAGCGTTTGTTCTCCCCGCCGCACCAGCGCACTGTCGATCAGATCATCGTGGATTAACGTAGCGGTGTGCAGCATTTCGACTGCGGCGGCGACAGGGATGGCGCTCGCTGTGTCTACATCGAACATATGGGCCGACAACAGCACCAACGCCGGGCGCAGGCGCTTGCCACCACTGTTGATGATAGTTGCCAGCGCGGGGGCGACGGGATCGGGGAGGCGTTTCTGAACTTCGAGCATGGTTGCGTGGATGGCTGGTAGCTCATCCCGTAACATCATGGCGTATTGTAATCCCTCTGATTTCATTCGATCTCGCGCTGGACTGGATTGTGCATGCATTATACCATAAGCGTCACTCGATTGAGCAGATCAGAACCTGTCAATCTATTACTGGACACAGTCGAAAAAGGCGCTGGGCATTGACGGTCGTTGCGACAGCAAGGGCTTCTACTTCAAGGGTTCTCAGCGCGGCGATACGTTCGGCGACGTAAGCGACGAAGGCGGGTTCATTGCGCCGCCCGCGATAGGGGTGTGGTGTGAGGTAGGGCGCGTCAGTTTCAAGCAACATGCGTTCAAGCGGCACTTGTTGCGCGACTTCGTGAAGGCCGGTGGCTTTCTTGAACGTCACCGGGCCGTCCATACCGATGTAGAGGTTCAAGGCGAGTGCCTCCGGTAATAGCGCTGGTCCACCGGCATAGGCGTGGAGCGTGCCGCAGCGTTCGGGATGGTCGCGCATCCAGGCACGCAGTATATCCAGGATGTCGGTATGAGCCTCGCGATCGTGGAGGATAACCGGCAAGGACAGTTCGGCAGCCAGCGTCAATTGCGCTTCAAGGGCCGCGCGCTGCTGTGCCGGTGCGGCACAGGGCCAGCCCCGGTCGGGGATGCGAGGCCAGTAATAGTCGAGGCCTATCTCTCCGATGGCGACAACGCGCGGATGCTGCGCCAGTTCGCGCAGTTCGGCCAGCGCCGTGGGTGTGAGGCTATCCGCCTCCGTCGGATGGACGCCGACAGCAGCGTAGAGCGTGCAGGATGCGCCGGCGCCGTGTGGGCCCGCACTATGCGGGGTGGCGTAGCGTTCCGCCAGAGCGACAGCGGCGCGGCTATCTTCGAGGGTGCTGCCGGGTACGATGGCCGTGGTCACGCCACGCTCAGCAGCACGCGCCAGCGTCGCGTCCAGGTCATCCGCAAAACGAGCGTGTTGTAGATGTGCGTGTGTGTCGATGAGCATAGGCAAATTATACACGTTCGGGTGCAAACGACAAAAGTCTCACACTTTCAGGTATTTTCAATGATTTATCTATGTGTCTCTGATGAAATTCTAATACGACTGTGTTATAATCCCTGAAGTTAAGATTTACGATGCGAAAATAGACTAATCGGATAGCTATGGATTGGCCTTCGCTAGTCCGTTGGATCCGTTGAGCTTTTTAGGGAGGGCTATATGTTACCCTGGTTTAACACACAAGAACAGAATATCGACGATTTGATCCGGCGTATCCCGGAGGAGTTGCCGATTCTTCCGCTGCGGAACACCGTAGCATTTCCTTATATTGTGATGCCCCTCGCGGTGGGGATACCGCGCTCAGTGCGGCTGATCGAAGATGTGGATCGTGGTGATCGTATGGTCGGCTTGGTGGCGATGAAAGATCCGTCCGTGGAGATTCCGTCTACCACTCAGGTGTACCAGGTGGGAACGGCGGCGATTATCCACCGCGTTATGCGTTCCGACGATGGCACGCTGACGGTCTTCATCCAGGGCCTTGAACGGTTCCGCGTGGTCGAGTGGACTGCGGAAGAGCCGTATCTCCAAGCGCGTATCCGCCTGACGCCTGATATTGTCGAAAGCTCGGTGATCGAAGAGGCACTGCGGCGCAGCCTGTTGGACGTCGCTACGCGTCTAGCCGAGTTGATTCCGCAGTTCCCTGATGAGGCCGTGCGCTTCATCCAGCAATTGGAAGACCCGCGCCTACTTGTCTACTTGTTGGCGTCGAACATGCGTATCGACATGTCGGAGGCACAGCGTCTCCTGGAGGTGGATCGCCTGACGCAAAAGATGGAGCATCTGGTCAAGGTTTTGACGCACGAGTTGGAAGTGCGCGAAATCGGCCAGCAGATCCAGGAGAAAGCGAAGGAAGAGATCGAGAAGACGCAACGTGAGTATTACCTGCGCCAGCAGATGGACGCGATCCGCAAGGAGCTAGGCGAGGGGGATGACGGCCGCCGCGAGGTGGAGGAGTACCGGCAGAAGATTGAGGAATCCGGGATGACGGAGGAAGCGAAAGAGGAAGCCGAACGCGAGTTGGCGCGCCTCGAAAAGATGCCACCCCAGGCCGCCGAGTATTGGGTCATCAAGACCTATCTGGATTGGCTGGTAGCGCTGCCGTGGCAGACATTGACCGATGATCACCTGGACATTTCCGACGCACGTGTGGTCCTCGACGAGGATCACTACGACCTTGAGGACGTGAAAGAACGCATCCTCGAATTCTTGGCTGTGCGCAAGCTTCGCCAGGAACGCGGGCTAGACGAAGTCGACGAATCCGATCTGCAGGGGCGCAAGGTTGAAGGCTCTGGAGCGATCCTTTCGCTAGTGGGGCCGCCCGGTGTGGGTAAAACTTCGCTGGGGCAGTCCATCGCGCGGGCGTTGGGACGCAAGTTCACTCGCATGAGCCTGGGCGGGATGCGGGATGAGGCTGAAATTCGCGGGCACCGTCGTACGTATATCGGCGCGATGCCGGGACGCATCATGCAGGCGGTCAAACGCGCGGGTGTCAAGAACCCGGTCTTTATGCTCGATGAGGTGGACAAGATCGGTTCGGACTGGCGTGGTGATCCATCTTCGGCCTTGCTCGAAGTCCTGGACCCGCAGCAAAACCACGCCTTCCGCGATCATTATCTCGATGTGGACTTTGACTTGAGCCAGGTGCTCTTCATCTGCACCGGTAACACGGTTGCGACGATTCCGGCCCCGCTGTTGGACCGGATGGAGACCATCGAGGTCGATGGGTACACGGAATACGACAAGTTGCACATTGCTGTGCAGTACCTTGTGCCGCGCCAGCTTAAGGTGAACGGTTTGCTGCCGGATGAGATCGCCTTTGGCGAGCCGGCCATTCGTGTGATCATCCGCGACTTTACCCGCGAAGCCGGTGTGCGCCAGTTAGAGCGCGAGATCGGCAAGGTCTGTCGCAAAGTGGCGACACAGGTAGCTGAAACAGAAGAGGAACACTCGACAGAGGTGGACAAAGCGTCCGCCGGAGAAGATGCCGCTGAGGCGGCCACTGAGACTGAGGATGCCGTCGCCGCGGATGCTGGTGTTCAGTCTGAGACGGAAGTTTCTGAGACCGAGGCTTCGGATGCGGCAGAAGAGGATAGTGCTTCTGAGCCGGTCGAACCGATTGAGATCACACCGGAGAAGGTACGTGAATACCTCGGCAAGCCGCGTTATCGCTTTGAGGCTGCGTTGCGGACTGGACGTCCTGGTGTGGCTACCGGTCTGGCGTGGACGCCGACTGGCGGCGAGGTGCTCTTCGTCGAGGCGGCGACGATGCCTGGTCAAGACGGCAATCTCCTCTTGACAGGGCATCTGGGTGACGTAATGCGCGAATCCGCACGTATTGCACTCAGTTATGTCGAATCACATCTGGACGACCTGGGTCTTGGTGACGGCTGCTGTAAGGGCAAGATTCACCTGCACGTTCCATCCGGAGCCGTACCCAAGGATGGGCCTTCAGCAGGTATCACGATGGTGACAGCGCTGGTTTCGCTGCTCACTGGTCGCACAGTGCATTCTGACCTGGGCATGACAGGGGAGGTGACCCTGCAAGGTCAGGTGCTTCCCATTGGTGGTCTGAAGTTGAAAGTGCTGGCTGCACACCGCGCGGGGTTGAAACGCATCATCGTGCCCAAGCTGAATGACGTGGACCTGGACGAACTTCCGGACAAGATCCGCAACGAGGTGGAGTTCATCCTGGTGGAGGACGTTAATGAGGTACTTGAGCACGCACTGACGCCCAAAGAACCGGAACTAGAGTCGGAATCGGAGTCGGAGTCAAAGTCAAAGTCGGAGGTCGCATCTGAGACCGAAGCTACTGAACCTGAGACTCCGCCAGCATCGGAAGAAGCATAATCAGACGGTCAGACGACGACTGGAAGAATGACGCCGCTACTTCGCGTGAAGTAGCGGCGTTTTGTTGTCACGCAGAGTGTACTATGCCACTTTTACTTTCGTCTGTCTGACGTTATAATGCCTGCCATGACACTCGATACTCCTATTGCCACGTTCGCTGACCGGCTTATCGTCGGAGATGCCCTCGACGTGCTGCCCCAGATTCCATCGGCGAGTGTGCATCTTGTATGTACCGATCCCCCGTATAACCTGGGCAAGGACTACGGTGCGGGGGTGGATAAGAGAGCGTGGAATGAGTACGAGCAGTTCACGCATGCGTGGCTGGCAGAGTGTCACCGCATTCTGCGCGATGATGGCAGTCTCTATGTTTTTATGGGCGTGCGCTTTATCGCCCGGCTGTATCTTGTCCTGGAGGAGATGGGATTCCTTTTCAACGGCTGGATTACTTGGCACTACACGCAGGGCACAGGGCGGACGATAGGCTTTTCGCCCCGGCACGAGGACATCTTGTACTTCACAAAGAGCACCGATTACACGTTCAATCTCGACCCGGTACGGATCCCACAGAAGTACTACCGTGAGCGGAACAACATGCGTGGCGCGAATCCTGGCGATGTATGGGCGTTCTCGCACGTCCATTACAGCAATCCGGAACGCGAAGATCATCCCACGCAGAAGCCGGAGGCGCTCATCGAGCGCATCGTGCGTGCCAGCTCGAATGAAAACGACATCGTGCTCGATCCGTTTGTGGGTAGCGGGACGACTGCGCGCGTGGCACAGGCGCTCAACCGGCGTTACATCGGTATCGACATTACGCCAGAGTACATCGCGATGGCGGAACGGCGCTTGTTGCGGCCTTTCGCAGGCTTCGATTCCATCGATCCCCGCGCGCGACGCCAGCCACTGGATGTGCCGGATGAGGCGCAGGACTCTAATCACTAATTTACACGTATCCACACGAAGGTATTTCTATTCGTGAAGATTCGTGGTCTATCATTTTTTT
>JBJYXQ010000628.1:0-3881 GCA_046260035.1 Anaerolineae bacterium | reverse complement strand
CGCCGCACCTACCAGGCCTTCGTGAACTACCTGACATCGGCGGAGGTACAAAATCAGTTATTGAGCGTGGGCTACCGCCCCGCAGACCTCGATGTCCGCCTGGATGGAACGGGCAGCCCCTTTACGGGCGACGCGGTGGATTGGCGACAACCCCAAACAACGCTGCAAATTCCCGCGACGAGTGTGGTAGAAGTGGTGCAAAACGTCTGGTGGTACACCAAACGCCCGACGAACGTGTATTTGGTCGTCGATACCAGTGGGAGCATGGAAGAGAGGGACAAGATTTCGCTGACGCGCGTAGCCCTACGCTCTTTCGTGGATCAGATTCGTGGCGACCGCGACCAGGTGGGGCTGATCACTTTCGCCACCAACGTCAACCTGATACGCGCGCTCCAACCGCTGGATGACGCCGGACGCGCGCAATTGGGCAGCGCCATCGAAGGGATGGTCGCATCGGGTAACACCGCCCTCATTGACGGGGTATGGATGGCTTACACCGAGCTGATGGAACGCGGCGATCCGGAGTCCATCAACGCCATCGTCGTGATGACCGATGGACAGGAGAACAGTAGCCGCCAATCGCTTTCGGCGCTGCAACGCCGCATCCAGCAAGAACAAGGGACGCAGCAGATCGTCATTTTCACCATTGCCTTTGGCAGTGACGCCGACGAAAAGTTGATGCGCACCATGGCCGAAATGGGCGGAGGGCAGTACCGTCGCGCCGACGAAACCGACATCGAAGACCTGTACAAGATTATCTCGACCTACTTTTAGAATTACGAATTGCGAATAACGAATTTACGCGTGCGATTTACGATTCGTAATTGTAATTCGCAATTCGTAGACTGGATTGCCTATGTCCGATATTCGTTCCAGAATCGAAAAGAAGGCACGCAAAGCCATCGTTCAATATGCATTCCTCCGTTGGGAGAATGCCGTCATCATCGGCATGGTCATGCTATTGATGTTCTTCCTGCCGGAGCCATTCGCGGGGTGGCCGATATGGGGTTGGCCAGCGCTCGGCGTTTTGGGTGTGGCGGCTATGGTCTTTTCCAGCCTTACTGATCTTGAGGCGAACGCCAAAGTGCAGCTCGACCTGTTCCAGGAGCGCTTCAACCCGCGCAAAGTACAGGACACCGAATTGCGCAACGAAGTTGAAAAGGCTCTGGAATACCAACGCCGCATCGAAGCCTACATCGGCAAACAACGCGCTGGCGTACTGCGTGATCGCCTTGAAGATACTGCCGGACAGCTTGCCGATTGGGTCAGCTACATCTACCAACTGGCGCTGCGCCTCGATGCTTATCGCCACGACCCGCTTCTAGCGCAAGAAAGGGCTACCGTCCCCAAAGAATTGGAGGCTCTTACGTCGCGGCAAAGCCTGGAAAAGAACCAGGAGGTCAAACAACAGTTGGACGCCGTCATCGAAAGCAAGCGCAAACAGATGGAATCGCTGGCCGCCCTGAACAGCCGTATGGAGCAAGCCGAACTGCAACTCGAACAGAGCAATACGGCGTTGGCGACAGTGTACAGTCAGGCGCAGTTGATCAACGCACAAGACATCGAAAGCGGGCGCTCGGATCGCCTGCGGCAGGACATCCAGGACCAGATCGCGCGGCTGAACGACCTGGTCAGCAGTATTAACGAAGTTTACGATTACCAGGGACCGGGAGTCAGCTAGACGCCTTGACCTTTCAGGAGGGAAATCCTAACTATGATGAAACGTGTAGGTTTAGCCATCATATTGCTCGCCATGATCGCGTTGGCGGGGTGTGGAGGCGGCGCCGCAAAAGAACCGACCAAAGGCGATGTGATCGTCTATGTGGCCGTACCACTCAGCGGGTTCCAGGCCAATGGTGGACAAACTGTTCTGGGCGGTGTGCGCCTGGCAGCAGAGCAAATCAACCGCAGCGGTGGCCTATTGGGTTACCGCGTCGTCGTCCGTCCACTGGACGATGAATCCGATAGCGACGTCGCGGTCGCACAAGTCGCTGTCATTCAAGAAGCGCTGGACAAAGGCGAACGGGTCGTCGCCGTCATCGGCCATCTCAATAGCGGGCAAACTTTAGCAGCGATGGAGCTGTACAAGGATCTACCCTTGATCGTCATCACGCCGACGGCGTCCGAGCAAAGTCTCAGCCAGCGAGGCTACACCAATTTTTTCCGCGTCAACGCCAGCGATGATGTGCAAGCCGCGGTGGACGCGCGCTTTTTGACCGAATACCTCAAGGCCACGCGCGTGGCGGTAGTGTTCAACAACACCGAGTACGGGCAGGGATTGGCCGCATCGCTCATCAAAGAATTGGAAGCCCGTGGCGCGCAGGCGGTCACGAACATCGAGGTCGAGGAAGGCCAGAGTCAGTACGGGACCGAAGTCCAGCAGATTCAGGCCGCCAACCCTGACGCCATTTTCTACGCCGGGTACGAGATCGAAGCGCCGTTCCTGCGCTACGAACTGGTCAAGGCGGGCATCAACGTCCCAATGTTGGGTAGCGATGGCGTTTTCCTGGCAGCCTCCATCGACGACTCAGACGGTACAGCAGAGGGGATGTACGTCAGCGCCTTTGCCCCCAGCCCGCGCTATGTGGCGGATGCGCAGTGGTTTGAGGCCTATCAGGTGGTGGAATATCGCAATCCTGACACCTACTCCGTCAACGGCTACGTGGCGATGCAAGTGCTGGCCGAGGGCGTGCGCAAGGCTAACGGGTTCGATGCATCCAAGATCGCCGATGCGCTGCGCACGGACAGCTTGCCGACACTACTCAACAGCCTGAGCTACCAGGCGAATGGCGACCTCACGGACCCACAGATTTGGATTTACCAGGTGGTCAACAGTGAGTTCCAGCAAGTAGATTGGAAGTAAAATTTGACGCATAAGAAAACGGGACCTCAGTAGGCCCCGTTTTTTTGTACAACGTAGCTAATTTACAACGTGCTCTCCGGTTTGTTGAAGCTCAGGCGGGGGTCCAGTGCATCGCGCAATCCGTCGCCGAGCAAGTTGAAGGCCAGCACGGTAATCATAATCGCCAGACCTGGATAGAAAACCAGGTGCGGCGCAGTAAAGACCTGGTTGCGTTCCGAGCCGAGCATCGATCCCCACTCAGGCGTCGGTGGCTGCGCACCCAAGCCGAGGAAGGAAAGGGCTGCCGCTTCGAGGATCGCTCCGGCGATACCGAGCGTACCTTGCACGATCAGTGGGGAAAGGGCGTTGGGCAGGATGCGCACGAATAAAATCCACACAGGACTTGCCCCCAGTGCGCGCGACGCTTCGACAAAATCCTGCTCTTTGATCGAAAGGACGCTGGCGCGCACCACACGCGCGTAAATCGGCACGTTGACGATAGCAATTGCTAACAGGGCATTTTGCAGACCACGCCCCAACACGTTGACAATCGCAATCGCCAGCAACAGTGAAGGAAAGGCCATCAAAACATCCATCAACCGCATGATGAGATTGTCAACCCACCCACCGGCATATCCGGAAACCGCGCCGAGGACAGTTCCAAGGATAATGGCAAAGCCAATAGTACTGAATCCAATGAAGAGCGAAACGCGCGTCCCGTAAATGACCCGGCTGAGTTGGTCGCGCACGTTGCCATCGACGCCCATCCAATGCTGCGGTTCGTCGGCAGGACAGCCGAGTAAGTGAATACACGGAGCCTGACGCTTTCGCACTTGCTCAATTCCGATGAGGACTTGCTCCGGATCGTAGGGTGCAAGAACCGGGGCCAAGACAGCAATCAAAACCAGTATCCCCAGGATAATCCCACCAAAGATGGCTGAGCGCTGCCGCAAGATACGGCGCAACATCAACCGCCACAAGCTGTTGGCACGATAATCCTGGAAGCTATTGTTCAAGGCTTCAGTTGTAGTAGACGTCA
>JBJYXQ010000627.1:2138-3359 GCA_046260035.1 Anaerolineae bacterium | reverse complement strand
ATGAATCCGTAGGTGTAGCGGGTGGGGCGCACGACGACCTGGACGAAGGGCCTGCGCCACATCACGCCCAGGCTGCCCCAGCCCACGGTCATCGTGTTAAAGTGACCCGCGGCAAAGTCGCCGCTGGTGAGCAGCATCCCCTGCTTGCTCCAGATGGGATGGACGTTCGCGCGCAGGTTTTCGAATGGAATGGATTTGCGTGTCATGGGCTAATCCTCGTTTCCCTCGATCTCTGCCACAGCCTCTGCCGGCGTCTTGCCGCCATAGATCACAGCCATCAAACCCGGCAGGTAGCGATCCAGCGTCTGCACGGCGGGGTAGACGGCGAGCTTGATCAGTTGCGGTGTCAGTGTTTCGTCCTCAAAGTCGAGACTGCTCTTGTAGCGTATCTCGCCATCGTTGAAATCCATCTCCAAGTTGCCGATGCGCATGCCATAGTTGGCGCGCGTGATGAACTCTGCGGCGGTCAGGCGTAGCTCCTCCGGCACCTTGACCGGCGCGATGGCGTAGAATAGAAACTGCTCCAAATCGACGCGGATTTGTGCAAAGCAGTTCAACTGCCCGTTCTTGCCGGAAAAACCCACGCGGTAGATGGTCTTGTCCTCGAGCTGTTGTGGATACCAGCCATCTTCTTCCAGGAATTGGCCCAGGGTTTCAAAGGCTTGCAGGCCGTTTTCGTTCAATTCAACTTCGCTCATTGTTTCGCCTCCGTGGTAAGCTGTATCGGATTATAGCCCAACGCTGGTGCTTGCACAAACGAGCCCAGCGTGCAGAATTCCCCTCACTGATGTGTGCGTGGTTTCATCACATTTCCTATATCTCTTCATATTTTCTTCACAGGTCTGTGGGATACTAGGGTTGAGTTGGTTGGAGGTGGAATGACTGCGCTCGCACAGGTTCTGCACGTTTGTGGCGTTCGTGGTAAAATATGGCTGGTATGAATGAAGTAATCCTAGTTGTTGATGACGAGCCGAAAATCGTCAAGCAGGCGCGAGACTATTTGGAGCGGAGTGGATATCGCGTCCTCGAAGCCGGCGACGGCAAGACGGCGCTAGCCCAGATGCGCCACGAGCGGCCAGATTTGATCGTACTCGATCTGAACCTGCCGGAGATGGACGGTCTCGATGTCTGCCGGGCACTGCGGCGCGAGTCGGACGTGCCGATCATCATGCTCACCGCCCGCGTCGATGAGACCGACCGGTTGATCGGCCTGGAGTTGGG
>JBJYXQ010000627.1:0-2038 GCA_046260035.1 Anaerolineae bacterium | reverse complement strand
AAGAATCTGCGCCGCAAGTTGGAAATCGATCCTTCCGAGCCGCGTTACGTGCTCACCGTCTACGGCGTGGGCTACAAGTTCACCGACGAGGTGTGACCGTGCGCAAGTCCAGTGGATGCGAACCCTCCGAAAACGACGAACGTCACGACACTCCATCTTGGGAGGACTGGTGGCATCACCGTCGTGAGTTTCGCAGGCAGCGCTGGGCATACCCGAAACATGACGAGCACTGGGACCATCCGCCGTGGGAGCACTGGCATGAGCGCCAGCGCGATTTTCTAAAGTGGCGCAGGGAATTCCGGCGCAAACGCGGCGGGTTGTTCGCTCGCTTCATCGGGGCCTTTGGCTGCCTCACCGTGTTGATTCTGGGCGGCATGGCGGCGCTGGCGTTCTTGCTCTCGCGGCTGTTCGAGGGCAGTGGGAAAATGGCCGTGACGCTTTGGTTGGGGGGCTGTGGCCTGGTGCTCGGGTTGGTGCTGTTAGCGGGGTTGCTGGCCAGGCGCACCTTTCGCAATATCGCCATCCCGCTGGCCGACGTGATGACCGCCGCCGATGCCGTGGCTGAGGGTGATCTGAGCGTGCGGGTTGAGGAGAACAAACCGGGCGAGTTTGGACAGTTAGCGCGTTCCTTTAATCGCATGGTCGAAGAGTTGGAGCGGTCCGACCAGCAGCGCCGCAACCTCACCGCCGATGTGGCCCACGAGCTGCGCACGCCGCTGCACATCATCCAGGGCAATCTTGAGGGTGTGCTCGACGACGTCTACGAACCGACGGAGGAGCACATTCAGGCCACGCTGGAGGAAACGCGGCAGCTTTCGCGGTTGGTGGAGGATCTGCGCACGCTCTCACTGGCGGAGGCGGGGCAGTTGCTGCTGGTATTGGAGACGGTTGATGTGGCTGAGCTCCTGGCCGACGTGCACACCAGTTTCAGCGGCCAGGCAGAGGTGGCCGGGATCGACCTGCGCGTCGAGATCGACGGCGACCTGCCCGCAATCACGGGGGATGTGGGGCGCTTGGACCAGGTGTTGAGCAACCTGGTGTCCAACGCCGTGCGTCACACGCCTGCCGGTGGGAACATCACGCTGATGGCGGAGGCCATCGCGAGCGCCGGCGTTCGGAGCGGTGTCCGCCTTCGCGTGTGCGATACAGGTGAGGGCATCCCTGCCGACGACTTGCCCCACGTCTTTGATCGCTTCTGGAAAGGGGACCGGTCCCGGACCCGCACGGGTGGGGCGGGAAGCGGTCTGGGACTGGCTATCGCCCGTCAGTTGGTGCAGGCCCACGGTGGGCGCATCACTGTCGAAAGCGAGGTGGGGCAGGGGACGATGTTCACCATCGAGTTGCCAGCGGGTGAGAAGCGACCTTCTCAGGAGTAGGATCCACGCACAGTCTATGGGGAAAAGCCAGAGGCCGCATTTTGCGGTGGGGGCGAATGGCAAAGCGGGGGATTTGGGGGCGGCGGCCCCCGCGCGAGCAAAGCTCGCACTGGCTTCTTCCCTTAGGAAGCTCCCCGAAGGGGGGCCTTCCCGGAAGCCCTGGCGCAAAGCGCCGGGGAGCTTCACTGCGTTGATCGGCACAATTGTTCCCCAATAAATCATTCCCTCGGCGCAGCACAACTCACAGAATTCTCCAGATGTCTGCGAGTTTCTGGACACTGGTGCGTTGTTGTCTCCGCAATGTCCTTGCTCCACATCCGGAGAGTTTCGGCCTGGATGTTTTGCCTTAAAGCCCCAATATAGATACAATTGAACTACGATGATACGTGTGTTGATAGCCGATGACCATCCTTTGACACGTATGGGTATTCGAGCTGTGCTGGAAAGTGCCGCCGATATTCAAGTCGTGGGAGAGGCCAGAGATGGGGTTGAGGTGAAGCAGATGGTGCCGGAGCTTTGTCCGGATGTTTTGCTTCTCGACTTGGTTATGCCGGGGCCCACGGCGTGGGAAATCGAGGAATGGGTAAGGGAATTTCTGGATCGGGCGAGGCGTTGGCGCAAAGATGTGTGGGAACGATGGGAAAGCTTGACCGATCGTGAAC
>JBJYXQ010000626.1:0-4185 GCA_046260035.1 Anaerolineae bacterium | reverse complement strand
CGGTTATCAGCGGGAGCGCGACACCGGAACAGGCAGAACGCTGTATGCAAACCGTCAAGGAACACCTGGCGACGCCCTACGGCCTGATGCTCTGCGCGCCTGCCTTCGTCAACATGCCGGTGGATGTGATGCGCGCCCTGGTCTTCAATCCCGGCATCAAAGAGAACGCTGGCATCTTCAACCACACCCAAGGCTGGGGCGTGATGGCAGAATGTCTGCTCGGTCACGGCGACCAGGCTTACGCGTATTATCGCGCATCCATGCCTGCCGCCTACAACGATCGTGCCGAAATCCGCCAGAGCGAGCCTTACGTCCAGGGTCAGACGACCTATTCCACTTTCTCGCCGCGCGCAGGCAACACGCGCACCTCGTGGCTCACCGGGGCAGCGGCCTGGGCCTATTATAGCGCGACGCAGTATATCCTGGGCATCCGACCGGAATTGGACGGCCTGCGCATCGACCCGTGCATCCCATCCACATGGCCCGGCTTCACCGCGACACGACGCTTCCGCGGCCACACCGTGCATATCGAGGTCAAGAATCCACACGGCATTTGTCGCGGTGTCCAATCGCTCACGCTGAACGGCGAAGTCCTGCCTGGCAATCTTGTCCCGGCAGATCGCCTCGGTGAGGAAAATCACGTTGAAATAATCCTCACCCCATAGTGAGGTGTTTTACCAGCAAAGGGATTGGGGACTAGCAAGTGAGCGCTCCCCAATCCCTTATCATCAATCCCTTATCTCGTAGGAGTTTTCGATCGTGAGCATCTTGGTCACCCCCAACCCTTCCCCCGAAGCCATCGCGCTGACGGAGTATCTGCGCAGTATCTCCGGCGCGCACACGCTGACCGGACAGCACTGCGCACCGCTGGTCGGCGATACACGCCTGGTGAATGTCCACCGCATGCTGAAGCACTACCCCGCGCTGTTTGGGCAGGATTTCGGTTTCAGCGCACCAGGGACATGGGACGGCATCAACTTCCGCCAGCGCATCGTGGACGACGCCATCCGCCGGCACTACGACGGCTTCATCATCACATTGATGTGGCACGCTGTCCCGCCGACCAAGGATGAACCGGTCGTCTTCGAGCGATCCATCCAGAGCCGCCTGACCGATGCGGAATGGACGGACCTCGTCACGCCCGGAACACGGCTGCACGAGCGTTGGAAAGCGCAGGTGGACGTGATTGCCTGGTTTCTCAGGCAACTCCGCGACGCTGCTGTACCGGTTCTGTGGCGGCCCTATCACGAGATGAACGGCAAGTGGTTCTGGTGGGGACAGCGATCGGGAGAGATGGGCTACAAACGCCTGTACCGGATGCTGTTCGAGCGATTGGTGGAATTCCACGGGCTGAACAACCTCATCTGGGTCTACAATGCCAATGAAATCCGCGAGAACGTCGATCCCTATGCGACGTATTATCCCGGCGACGATGTCGTGGACATCCTGGCGACCGATGTGTACCGGGGCGGCTTCGCGCAAGCGGATTACGAGCAATTGCTGGCGCTGGCAGGCGATAAGCCGATCGCCCTGGGCGAAGTGGGTGCGCCACCCAAGCTTGAGATTTTGCAGACCCAACCCCGCTGGCTATGGTTTATGGTGTGGGGCGAACTGTTCGGCTTTTGGCAAGAGCGCGAAGCATATCAAGCGCTTTACGACAGCACAACCACCATCACCCTGGAGGACCTGCCTTGGGGGAAGATCAACCAACCGAAAATCCACTATCCCGTGCTGAAGTGACGATTCGAATATGCAGATGAACGTGAAAAACAAAGATTTTTAGGATAAAAGTTGTGTTTATTTCTATTTTGTGATATTATGATTTCAGTATGTAACACTTTCTGCGATTGTGTTTATCATGATTCACAGTCATCTTTTATAGACAACGGCAACACGTTAACTGGAGGGAGTTACCTATGTTAGACACATTACTCGCTAAGGCTTTTACGATTTTCGCGCAGGTTATGGTCAAAATCCAGCCCATCTGGGATAAGTACAAGATCCTCATCTCGATTGCATTAGGTGTCGCTATTGGTCTGATCCTGGGATGGGGGGTCTTCCCCGTGCAATGGGAAGATGCTAATCCGGGTAAACTGCGGGCAGACTTCCGCTCCGTTTATCTAGCTGGGGTTGCTGAGGAATATTTGCGCACTAACGACGCAAATGCGCTACGCGAGAGCTTGGGTTTGGGAACCGAGATGCCCAAAGTCCGCACCATCCCGTGGCGCGCCGATACTGACGTCCTGATTGAGGACCTCGATACTGCCGTGACTTATGCTGAGGAGGGACGGTACAACATTGCCGAAAGACTTCCTGCTCTGAGAAACCTGCAACAAAATCTACCCAATCTGTTGGTGATGTGGGAAGCTGAGGAAGCAGCATCACAAACGACCGCCGGGTTCCTCAACACAGCCATCCGCGTTCTGGCTGCGTTGCTGGCCATTGTACTGATCGCACTGGCGCTATGGTACTTACTCATCGGGCGCAAGCAGCGAGCGGCAGAAACAGCACCTGTGACAGGGGTTGTGCCTGGCGCTCCCCTGCCCGGCGCACCGCCGGTGGGTGTGATCCCGCCTGGTATGGTCGGTGAGGAACCGGAAGTCGGCCCCTCCTCCGTGAAGACGTACACCTACGTTCTCGGTGACGATTACTTTGACCCGTCATTCAGCATCGAAATCGGCCCCGAGTTCTTCGGCGAGTGCGGCATCGGTATCTCAGAGACACTCGGCGCGGGCGATCCCAAGAAAGTGACGGCCTTCGAAACCTGGCTCTTCGACAAGAGCGATATCAAAACTGTCACCACCGTGCTGGCAAGTGACTACGCCCTGCAAGATCCCGATCTGCTCGAGAAACTTCAGCCCAAACGTGATGGCGACGATCTCCAGCAGATTCGCCCCGGTATGGAAGTCACACTGGATACCACCGCCCTGCGCGTCAAAGCCTTGATTACAGAGGTCGAATACGCACAGCAGGGGACGCTCCCTGCCAATAGCTTCTTCCAGAAAGTCACGTTCGAACTGCGTGCGTGGGTTAAGCAACAAGAGTAAACACGCACGCTCAACCCAGACACAAACACCCCCCGCTTGTACAAGCGGGGGGTGTCTTTGTCAATACTCAATACGTGAGCTCTATGGCTCCGGCGTGCTGACAACTTCCGCATTGTCCGGCGGTATGTATCCCGGTCCATAACGGTAACGCGCCGGCCACGGCACAAAGTTGCTCACAAAGGTGTCGTCGTAAAGCACGTTCCCTTCGGCGTCGCGGACGACACGCCCCAACGTTGCCTTTAGGCCGTTAATCGGGCGTTCATCCTGCACCACGCTCCCAGCGGGCAACGTGGCATCGTACTCGTAGACAGGGACTTCTGGTGGGATAGGATCGCCCCAAGTCGGCCCAACCTGTTCCACCGTACGCCCTGTCTTTGTGCTGTAGAAGACAAAGCGCAACCGCGACCGTGCCGCATCCACCTCGGTCTGGACCAGAATATGATAGGGTGTGTCGTTGGTGAAGCGGAAGTCCACCAGCGGAGAATAGACCGTCGCATCGAAGCCCGGGCCGAAGCCGCCCAGCTCGTAATACCCCACCCGGTAGGCATGTGCCCAGCGCTCGACGATGGGATAACCGCCGAAGTACGCCACGCGGAAGGCCGTCGTCGCCACCTGGCAAATACCCCCACCCACCCCTGGCACCGTGCGGTTGCCGATGATCACATAGGATTCATCGTACCCGGCTTCAGCGGAGACATCGCCCAGGTACTCGTTGAAGGAAAACGTCTGCCCCGGCTTGATGATGATGCCGTTGAACTTGGACGCGCCCAGGCGGATGTTCCTGTCACGCGCAGAAGAAGAACCGGTAAAGTATGATTCACCGACGGCCACCTCTTCGATGATGCCCAAATCGGCGGCGGTGATCGTATCGGGATAGTCGGGAGGTGTCTCGTTCAGCACCAGCGGGACGTAATGCTCGCCATCACGCAGCATGTCATTGATGCGCGTAATGGACGTGGCAACATCCAGTTCGCGCCCGGTAACGCTCGGGGCTTCATAAACCAATTCCAGCGTTGCCGTGTCGAAATGGAACGTGGCATTCACCGGCTCGCGGAACAACGCCAGCGCTAACGGACCAAGGAACTCGGCCAGCGCCGCTTCATCCAACCCCACGCTGACGCCATCTTCTCCAACGAGG
>JBJYXQ010000625.1:0-1552 GCA_046260035.1 Anaerolineae bacterium | reverse complement strand
CGTATCCGGTCGGGCACGGCTGCTACTTTGGTCGAGAGGATCACGTCCTGCCTGCGTCCTGCCAGACCTTTGCCGACCACTTCTTCCGAATGGCCGCGATTGTAGGCCGGCGCGGTATCGAGAAAATTGATGCCCACGTCCAGGGCCTTGTGGATGGTGCGGATGGAGTCCGCATCGTCGCATGCACCCCAATACCCCGCTCCCATCGGCCAGCAGCCGAGGCCAATAGGGGTGACCTCGATGTCCGTAGTTCCTATTCTGCGCTTTTCCATATCAGACCTCCTTCACTTCACACATGCTCTCAAATCCAATCTGTTAGGTCACACGCTGCCCTTGCCGCCGCTGATGCGCAACACGAAGCGCTCGCCATCGACCGTGAGCAGGTAATTCTCGTTGGTCAGCCCGCCCTTTTGCGGCTCGACGGCGATGCTGCGCGCGTCCTGCCACGCGGGAACGCGCGCGATGATCTCTTGCACGATGGGCGTCACGCGTTTTCCTCGATGAGTGTGTGGAGCAACGCCACCGTATCTTTGGCGATGGCCTCATAATCGTAGGCGTAGAGGTCGAGCGCCATCGCGCCGTCGAAGCCCGCGCCGCGCAGCGCGCGGATGTACGCGCCGAGGTCCATGTCGCCTTCGCCGGGCAGGCGATGGTCGTGTTTGCCCGCGGGCATATCCTCGATGTGGCAGTGGACGATCTTGCCGCCAAGTCGGGCGATGGCGTCCAGCGGATCGGGATCGCAGAGGAAGACGTGGCCGATGTCGAGGTTGGCGGCGAGGTTGGGCGACGGGATTGCGGCGAACAGCCGCAGCAAGTCTGCCGTGGAGCCGACGACGAAGTCCGGCTCGAACTCCAGCGCCAGCACCACGTCGTGGGCTTCGGCGACGCGCACCAGTTCGTGGGTGCGCTCGACCATCAGTTGCCATTCGGCGTCGTCGCCGGTGCGCTTCTTCGCCCCGTTGATGATGAGGATGTGCGTCCCGAAGTCGCGCACGACCGGGATCGTCTCTTTGATGCGCGCCAGGATGCTGTCGTCGAAGATGTAGTCGCTGTGCATGCTGACCGCGTTCGGACCGAGACCGAGCTGCGCCAGGCGCTCGCGGATCGCGGCGACGGGCATCTGGTCTAGCGAAATCATCGACCAATCCGCGCGTAAAAAGCCGATTTCGACGCCGTCGAAGCCCAGTTGCTTGATAACGTTCAACGAATCCAGGATCGAATAGCGGTGGAACATCTGAGTTCTTGCAGAAATGTACATACTTACCTCTCTTATGCCTTATTTCCAACCGGGCATTTCATCGCGTGTGATAATGCGCGGGTTATTGTAAAGCGTTTGGATGGCTTCCGTTGTATTGGTTTCTTTCACCAGTTCGGCCCAGGGCATGAAGAATACCCATCTGGGCTGAGAGGCTAAAACAGCAGAACTGGGTAATTTGGCACATTCGCCAATCGCCATTGGTTTGTCTCCGACAATAGGCCGAATGTACATATACCAGGATGAATTGAAGCCCTGGTCGTAAATGTCAAAAGCGAACACGTCCCAATAGTCATC
>JBJYXQ010000624.1:0-17682 GCA_046260035.1 Anaerolineae bacterium | reverse complement strand
CCGTCCACAGCATCTCGGCCAATTCGGCTTCGTCTTTGGGCGCCATCACGGTGAAGTTGGGAATGCTGCGCAAATATGCCATATCGAACGCGCCTTGATGCGAGCGTCCATCGTTGCCGACGATGCCGCCCCGGTCGATGGCGACGATCACCGGCAAGTCTTGCAGCGCCACGTCGTGAATCAGTTGATCGTAGGCGCGTTGCAGGAAACTGGAATAGATCGCTGCGACGGGTCGCATCCCCTGCCTAGCTAATCCTGCCGCGAACGTGACGGCGTGCTGTTCGGCGATCCCGACGTCGAAAAAGCGCTCCGGGAACTCTTCCGCAAAGCCGGCCAGGCCGGTGGCTGCGGGCATAGCGGCTGTGATCGCGACCACACGCTTGTCGGCCTGTGCCATCTCCAGCATCGTGCGGCCAAAGACCTGGCTGTAAGTAGGCACGGTTTTCTTATCAGGTGCCTTTGACTTGCTATTTTGCGGCCCGCCGCTGTGCGGCGCAACGCCATGCCACTTCTCTGGATTTTCTTCGGCGGGACGATAGCCTTTTCCCTTCTGCGTGCGCACGTGGACGATCACCGGCTTGTTGTTGATCGCTTTAGCGGCGCGCAGCGCGTCTTGTAACGCTGCAAGATCGTGTCCGTCCACTGGGCCGATATATTGAAAACCTAGCATTTCCCAGAGAGTAGGGGTTCTTATGGCGGATATTGGAGCAGGCGTCGGGGTCGAGGTCGCTTGAAGGTGATGGGCGACTGCACCGACGCTTGGCGAGATCGACATTTTGTTGTCATTCAGAATGACGATGAAGCGTTTCTGCAAGTATCCGGCGTGGTTGAAACCTTCCAGCGCTATTCCTGCCGCGATCGAGCCATCGCCAACAACAGCGATCACGTGGAAATCTTTGCCTTCCAGGTCGCGCGCGGCAGCGATCCCCAACGCCGACGAGATCGACGTGCCCACGTGGCCTGCTCTAAAAAGATCGTGGATGCTCTCGCGTGGTTCGGTGAAGCCGGAAAGCCCGTGGTACTGGCGTAGCGTGCTGAAATCGTGGAGGCGCCCGGTGAGCAATTTGTGAGGATAGCACTGGTGGCTCACGTCCCAGATGAACTTGTCGCGTGGACTGTCAAAGACGGTGTGCAGTGCCAGAGTCAGTTCCACAATCCCCAGGTTGGATGCCATGTGCCCCCCGTTTTCAAGAACGGTTTCAATGATACATTGTCGAATTTCTTGCGCTATCTGTTCGAGTTCGGCCATTCCTAGAGATTTTAGATCGTCTGGCCCTTTGATCTGCTCCAACAATTGAGTCATAGTATAACCTCCACTATAGATAAGGGCATATTTGTACGTGAAAGACGCCAGCTTCTGTGTTTATAAGGTATTGTACGTTTGTCAAGTGCGACGCGCATAGCTGCAATAGACGCACTATAACAACTACAATGCATTGATCATACCATAAATGCGCTTTCAAAATCCATCAGGATAGCGTTTGAGTGGATTGTGGACGTTTTTCACTTGTTTGTTCAGCGAATTGGTATATCCTCTGAGGTAATTCAGGATACTTGCTCTTTGAATAGCTTTTAGCTTTCTGGTGCGCTAGGACCGGAAAGACTCTTTTCCCTTAATGGTGGACCGTGTTACGCGAACTACATATCAAAGACTTTGCAATTATCGATGATCTCCATTTGACATTGGAACCCGGCTTCAATGTCCTGACCGGTGAAACGGGCGCGGGGAAATCTATCCTCATTGATGCTGTGGCGCTCATACTTGGTGGGCGCGGCGATACGACGGCTGTGCGCGCCGGTGCCAAGCTTGCCCGTATAGAGGGCTTGTTTGTGCTGACGCCCTCGGAACAGAACAACCTTGCTGCACTATTGAAGGCTGAGGCTCTGGAGGGTGACACGCCGGATGCACTTTGGCTAAGCCGCGAGTTGCGCAGCAGTGGACGCACGGTGGCGCGGGTCAATGGGCGCGTGGCATCGGTGTCCCTTCTGCGCGATGTCGCCGAGAATCTCGTCGATATCCACGGTCAAAGCGAACACCTGAGCCTGCTGCGCGTGCGCGAGCACTTGAATCTGCTGGATCGCTTCGCCGGACTAGAAGCACTGCGTGCGCAGGTCGCCGAGGTTGTGAAGCAAATTCAGGCCGTCCGTCGGGACCTGCGCGCATTGCGCCAGAGCGAGCGCGACCGGATGCAGCGCATCGATCTGCTGCGTTTTCAGGTGGATGAGATCAGTGCGGCTAACCTCACGCCGGGGGAAAAGGATGCATTGGAATCCGAATCGGTGCGTCTCTCCAACGCCGAGCAATTGGCGGCACTGGTCGCCAATCTTGTAGCTGTGCTTGAAGAGGGGCGGGAACAGTCACCTGCTATCCTGGACTTACTCGGGCAGGCGCAGCGCGATATGACGACACTCGCGCGCATCGACGTGACCTTGGCACCCCAGGCACAAACGCTTG
Source organism: Anaerolineae bacterium (assembly GCA_046260035.1). Classification (GTDB taxonomy): domain Bacteria; phylum Chloroflexota; class Anaerolineae; order B4-G1; family SLSP01; genus DSWT01. The sequence continues at coordinate 15,227 of JBJYXQ010000624.1, read as the reverse complement.
AGGAAATCGGGTATCAGACGGAGGATTTGGCACGCACATTGCGCGACTACCTAGGCGATGTCGAATTCAATCCGCGCCGTCTGACGTGGGTTGAAGAGCGATTATCATTGCTGCGGCAGTTAACGCGCAAGTATGGCGGCGCGGTCGAGGAAGTGCTGGCGTACGCGGACAGGGCTGCTACCGAGCTTGAGACGTTGGAACATAGCGATGAGCGTATCGTCGAACTGATGGGGCAGGAGACCGCGTTGCTTACGCAGTGCGCGACGCTGTGCCAGACCCTTTCCCAAAAGCGGCGCGCAGCCGCGGTGCAACTCTCGCAGGGCGTCGAAACCGAATTGCAGGATTTGCACATGGAAGGTGCCCGGCTGGGCGTCGCTTTTCAGTGGCGCGAGGAAGCTGACGGTATTCCTCTGGATGAACCGTTATCCACAGAGTTGGCCGTGTCCAGCCTGGGGACGGAAACGCTGGCAGAGGGCACTGTTGCGCAGGTGGATTTCGACGTCACCGGGATGGATCGGGTGGAATTCCTTATCGCGCCCAATCCCGGCGAAGGGCTGAAACCAATGACGCGTATTGCTTCGGGGGGGGAAACCTCCCGGTTAATGCTGGCGCTCAAAGCTGTGCTTTCCCGCGCCGACCGCACGCCTACGCTTATCTTTGATGAGATTGATCAGGGTATTGGCGGTCGGGTAGGAGCCATCGTGGGACTAAAGCTGTGGCAACTCACAGCGCCTGGTGGCAATGGCGGTGTACAACATCAAGTTCTCTGCATTACGCACCTACCGCAGTTGGCGGGGTTTGGCGATGTTCATTTTGGTGTGCAGAAGCAAATCGCCAATGGGCGAACCGTAACGCAGGTCATACGTCTGATGGATGAGACACGACTTGCCGAATTGTCCATGATGTTAGGCACGCAGGGGGAGGCTGCGCATCAGGGCGCTGTGGAAATCCTGGCGCAGGCTGCTGGCTTCAAACAGCGCGTTTCTGTATCTTCTGAGAAGTGAGAGGATGGTTAAAACGCGAATCACATTTGCTCAATGGCGGAACACGTTTATAATGATTATGATTGTGTTTGGCGCATGCTTAGTCGCATTTCAAGTTTAGCGTTAAGCTGCTAGAGTCTGGAGCTCGAATTTTTGCTCAATAGGCAAGAAGATAGGCATCACAGGCTTTTGGTTCCGGTTTGTCCGGTCTAGTAGGGGAAAACGTTGCTGTGATCCTGTGGTGTACAGGGGTTTTGGGCAGTGGTTACCCCCTTTGATTATCAGGTTAAGGATGGTTGGAAATGGCGCTTAAAGGCAGGCTAGAAGATTTCGGCATAACGCAGTTACTGAATCTTATCAATTTGGCCCGGAAGACTGGGACGCTTTACCTTGAAGGAGCGCAGAAAAATTCGTATCTTTGCTTCCGTGAAGGGAAGCTAATCTATGCGGCGCTCGAAGGCGTAGAGGATAGTCTTCCCGCCATTCTGCAACGTGCGAATGTTTTCACGGCTGAACAGGTAAGGATGATTCAGACGAACATGTCTGGAAGAACAGACCGCGACATCGCGCAGGTCCTCATTACAAGTGGGCGTCTGCAGCAACAAGTCGTGGTAAAGAGTGTGCGCGATTCTATCCTCAACTTGGTTTATCAAGTCTTTTCCTGGCATGAGGGACAGTTCCGTTTCGAACCTTCTAAACTGCCGGTCCAGGGCAAGATCACAACTTCCATTGCCCTGGAAAACGTTATTATGGAAGGCAGCCGCCGGGTGAAGGAGTGGGAGCGTCTGCAAGATGAGCTTCCTGACCTGGATATTCATCTGAAATTTGCCGAACGCCCAACAACACCGTTGCGCGATGTTAACCTCAGCGTTGAAGAGTGGCGCGTTATTTCTTTTGTTAGCCCTAGCAATACCATCCGGCAGATTGCGCAGTTCAATAATATGACCGAATTGCAAATCCGCAGAATTGTCTATAGCCTGCTCCAGGCAGGACTGGTGGAGATTATTCGCCCGCCACGTCCCACGGTTGCGCCTACGAGTTCACGACAAACCTCTGAAGGTGCACCACGCGCGACTGCCACGCAGATGCAGCGTCCTGCTGTTAAGCGCGGCATTGTCCAAAAGCTGATTAGCCGGATCCGGGAGTTATAGTGATGCAGACGTTAAAGATTGTTGTGACAGGACCCTTCTCATCCGGGAAGACAGAGCTGATTCAAAGCGTCAGTGAGATTGATGTGATTTCCACTGAGCGCAAAATCTCCCAAGAAGCCGAGCGTATTAAACAGCAGACCACGGTAGCGATGGACTTTGGGCGAATCACCATCGACGATGAGTTGATTCTTTACCTCTTCGGGACACCCGGACAACGCCGGTTTGATTTCATGTGGGAGATTCTCTCCGAAGGCATGCTTGGTTTCGTCGTGCTGGTGGACAGTACCCGGCCAGAGACTTTCCGTGAGGCGCGCCGGATCCTCGATACGTTCCGTAGCTATTCCCCAGTCCCGTACATTGTCGCGGCCAATAAACAGGACCTTGAGGATGCATGGCCGCCGGAGGATTTGCGCATCGTGCTTCATGTTGAGCCGGGCGTTAAGGTGGTTCCGTGCGTAGCTACAGATAGAGAGAGCGTCAAAGAAGTGCTGCTAGAACTGCTATACTCCATTCTGGAGCTCGTGGACGAAGAGTAGTAACTGTTTTTTAACTGAATTGCAACGGCCTCTTTTCGTGGGGAAATAAGGTTTGTGGTATGATGAAGGAAAAGGGGTGCAGGATTAAGAATAATGAGTTCAATAGTGACGGATCGGGGTATAGTCCACTACGAGACCTTTGGCCGGGGAAAACCGGTGGTCTTGTTGCACTGTTGGCTTGGTTCATGGAATTATTGGTATTCGACGATGGAGTACCTGTCCGCGCACAAGTACAAGACGTATGCGCTGGACTTCTGGGGATTTGGGGATTCGGCTAAACAAGGTTCCTTTACTGTCGCTGAATACGTGCGCATGGTCGATCAGTTTATGGAGCGCATGGGCCTGGAACGTGCGCGGGTGATGGGCCATTCGATGGGGGGGACGGTTACTCTGAGTCTGGCGCTCGCGTATCCACAGCGGGTCTCCAGGGTTGCCGTGGTTGGTTCTCCGATTACCGGCTCGGGCTTGGCTTTTTTGCTAAAATTGTCAGGATACCGTAAGTTTGCCCGTATGCTCTATGCTGTGCCGGGTCTTTTGTCCTTATCCATGAAGTTGCTCTCGCTCTCGTATGCCAAAGACTGGCGCACTTTGTACGATATGTTGAAGAAGGACCTGTCGCGCACGACGATGGATTCCTTCTCTGCTAGTATCCGCGATTTACGCTTCACTGATTTGCGCCCCCGACTTGGCGAATTGCATATTCCTGCGATGGGCATTTATGGACGTAAGGACAACATTGTCGATCCTAAGCAAGGGGAACTGATGCGTGAAGGTATCAAGACGCACATCGTTCACTATTTTGAACACTCGGGGCATTTCCCAATGTTGGACGAAACCGACCATTTCCACGAGACGATCTTGGACTTCTTGACGGACTCGTGAGCGTAAGCGATCTCGTGAGTGTAGGCGGACTGGTGAGTGACGATGTAGAACGACGTGATTACTGTTTTCCCAATCGTATTTCACGTATCTTGTTGTTGGCGTTACGGGATGTGATGGGGGAGAATGGGATTCACGCGGTGTTGAATATTGCACGGCTTCAGCACTTTGTCGAGGAGTGCCCACCGCCCAATTTCGAGCCAGGCATGACATTCGATGAGGCCGGACGCCTCTTCGAAGCTATTGAGGGCATCTATGGCGTTCGCGGCGGAAGGCGGTTGGCCCGGCGCTCCGGGGAAGCATGTTTCAAGTATGGTATCGAAGGATTTGGCGGGGTAATCGGATTTGCCGATTTCGCATTGCGGTTGTTGCCGATTTCGCTGCGCGTGCGCATTGGTCTAGAAGTGCTGGCCGAAATCTTTAACCGCTATACGGATCAACAGGTGGCACTCGGCGAGGGCGAAGATAGCTTCTTTTTCGTCATCGAGCGTTGTGGGTTCTGTTGGCGCAGGCATTCCGACACCCCCGCCTGTGCGTTACTTGAGGGATTGCTTGAAGAGTCGCTTTACTGGGTTAGCCGGGGAAAGCGTTTTTTTATCGAAGAGGTCAGTTGTATCGCCTGCGGCGATCCTGTGGGAACGTTGCGTGTGGATAAGACGCCGTTGAATTGACGATTACAAGGTATAGGCTGAATGCGTAAAATCATCCTGCGCGATAGACGAAAGATACCGCCCTTCAACGAGCCAGCACGCGAGCTGAGCGTGCTGACTAAACCCCTGTGGCTGCATCAGCGGGATGTGTTGGCGCGCTATACTACTGAAGAGCGCGAGGTCGAGTCGGTTCACGAAGTTGGCAATGATCGTGAGGAAACCCTGGTCTACCGCGACAATCTCTATTTCGATCAGGCCTTTATCGATGAATTCATCCAGCGTGCGCAAAAATCAGGCAAATCCTGTCAGGTCGCCTTCAAACTCGACGATCCTGCCATTAGCGGGCAGGCGCTCTATCTGCAACGCGGAATTCGTCGTCAGGGCAACTATTACGTTGCCGATCTGTGGTACTACCCCTACGGCATCGAACCTGTGGTGCGCCCCCTGGTGATGGATACCGAAGCGCGTGAAGTGGGTTTCTACCACGTGCCCACGCATATGTCCGATTTTCAAGGCGATCTTGTCTACAATCTGCCCACGAAACCCTTCCTTTCCATAGAACACTGGATCCACATCCTTCATGCCAACATCGACTTTGGCATTTTTGCAATTGGCATACGCTTCGAAAACCGCCTGGAGCGTGATCTTGGATTGCTTCTGAAAATGCTCTGGCGAGGTATCCTCGAGCGCAAACAAGTCTTGACCTCATCGGAGATTGTGGTGACGGGCAAGAATTGTACGATTGATCCCACGGCGATCATTCAGGGACCGACCTTTATCGGTGACAACGTCGATATCGGACCCGGTGTGGTGGTGCGTAACTGCGTCATCGGCGACGATGTCACCATTGACCAGGGGTGCCAGTTGATGCTCAGTGTGGTGGGCAATGGCGCCTTTCTGCCTTTCCGCGCCGCTCTCTACCGCACCGTGCTGATGGATCGTTGCATGGTGGCGCAGAATTCGTGTTTACAGATGTGTGTCGTAGGACGCGACTCCTTCGTGGGAGCTGGTACGACGTTCACCGATTTCCTGCTGGTCGATAAGCCGTTGCGCTCGCACTTCGGCGGCAAGCTTGAAGAGACAGGCATGACGGCTTTGGGCAGCGCCATCGGGCACAACGTGCGTATTGGGTCAGGGTTGATTTTCTTCCCCGCACGGATGATCGAGTCGGATGTGATTATGTTTGCTTCAGACGACCACCGGCGGGTGATTGCCAGCAATGTTGCCTACGAGGATAGCGATCACCTAAAACTTGATGATGGGGAAAAAATGCACCCGCGTTTATACAAGCGGGACGCATAGACGCGGGAGCGTGGGTCACGCTGATGCATTCTTTCGCCTTTATCATTCACCCGATCGATCCTAAACGGGACGTAGCGCGCAAGTACCCGTTACTCGGCAAGGTTTTACCGGAAGCGGCCATCCACTTTGTTTGTCGGTTCTGGCCACCCGTTGAACTTTCACATATCACCGGTGCGCGCTCTAAGGCCACCGGCGAGGAAATCGAAGGCTGGTTGATCGCCGTGCCGTATACGCCGCAACGGATGCTGCAACTGCCAACGACCGAAGTCTATAACAAGATCGTCGCTGCCGGTCATCTGGCAGCCCGTTTGGGAGCGCAGATTCTCGGTCTGGGGGCATATACATCAGTGATCGGCGATGGCGGCGCGACCATCGCGCGCAACCTGGACATTGCTGTGACATCGGGCGATAGTTACACGGCAGCGCTCTCAGTGCAGGCGACACTCCAGGCGGCACAATTGATGGATATCGACATCGCGCAGACAAAGCTAGCTATTGTAGGTGGAGCCGGGGCGATTGGCGCGGCGGTGGCGCAGTTGTTAGCGCCACATGCAAATCACATGCTCTTGATCGGGCGGCAGCGCGAGGCTCTCAATGTTGTGGCAGAAAAGGTGCGGCGGGCTGGTTGTCGTGAGGTTCATATATCCACTGAGATTATGGATGTAGCCAAGGCGCAGGTTGTGGTGACCGTGACGAGTGCCGGCGGCAATCTGATCCAGCCGGAGATGTTGCGACGAGGTGCGGTGGTATGTGATGTCTCTCGCCCGCGTGATGTTTCGCATCACGTCATCCAGGTGCGCGACGACGTGTTGGTGATCGATGGTGGACTGGTGCGCGTGCCAGGTGAGGTGGATTTCGGGTTCAATTACGGATTGCCGCCTCATCTCACGTATGGGTGTCTGGCGGAGACGATGGCCCTGGCCTTTGAAGGACGTTTTGAGGATTACTCTATCGGCAAGGCACTTTCGGTAGAGCAAGTGCAAGAGATTGATGCTTTGGCGACCAAACACGGATTCGAGTTGGCAGCTCTACGGAGTTATGAACGTAAATTAGAGGATGCCCTTCTCGAAAAGGTGAAGGCGAACGCCAAAACAGGACTTGATTCTTAAGTTTGGCACAGTGAACGAGAAATTGGTATTAAGTGGGCTTTAGTTTTCGGCTTATCTGGGTTGGTCAATTGTGCGGTTCCATAACCGTTGGCAGGAGGTAAACACATGAGTGGTGGCCGTGTTCTGGTTGTAGAAGATGATTTTGATATTTCCAGCATGTTGCAACTCTATTTCAAGACCCAGGGTTACGAAGTCTACGTAGCCCCGCGCGGTGGCGTGGCCCTGGAGATGACACGGCAGAATATGCCCAATGTCATCGTGTTGGATATCATGTTGCCCGATATCGATGGGTATGAGGTCTGCCGTCAATTGCGGACCAATCTGCGCACCAGCCATATCCCCATCATCTTCTTGACGCAGAAGGACGAACGCAACGACAAAATCCAAGGCCTTGAATTGGGGGCGGATGATTACATTACCAAGCCCTTCGATTTAGAGGAATTGCGTTTGCGTGTGCGCAATACGATCAAGAGCGCTGAAGTTGCCAGCTTGACCAGTCCAAGCACCGGCCTGGCCAGCGGGAGGCTAATCGAACAGCAGCTCCGCGAACTGATGCGTAAGCAGGACTGGGGCATCCTGTACATCGGTATCAGCGGTCTGAGTGCTTTCAACGAGGTCTACGGCTTTGTCGCTGGAGAAGAAGTCCTGCGTTTCACGGGGATGCTCTTGAATGACGTCATTGACGAGATGGGGACGGCAGATGACTTTATTGGCCATATTGGCGGCGATAATTTCATCATCATCACGCGCAAAGAATTGGTAGACCCGTTACGCACGGAGATTGCCCAGCGCTTTGACGAGAATGTGGGGACGCACTACGATTTTATGACGCGGACGCAGGGATATCTGGTGATCAAGGACGATGACGGTAAAGAAGAGCAAGTCCCTCTGATGACTTTGCAGGTTGGCGCGTTGACCGTCGAAGACGGGCCGTTCACCGATATTCGGGAGATCACCGAGGCTGCAGCCGAGGTGCGGCGGCAAGCGCGCGGTAAATAAGGCTTGATCCAGAGTAAGGCGTAGTGGAGGCGTTTTGGTGAAAGGATTGCAGGCGCTCAGTGCACGACTGTTGGCCGCTTCCGGCGTGGAATCCCTGTGGGAGATCGCGCTTGCTGAAGCGGTGCAATGGTGTGAGGCCGACGCCGGGGCGTGGATTTGGACCACGCCTGAACCTGCGGTTGGGCCGGTGTATGGCGCTGCGACGTGCGACTTCTCTACCTGGCAAGTTGCGCTGACACACGATGAAGATGCTGTGGAAGCACGGTGTTGGGGCCTTTCCGAGGAGATGTCCGATTTCGCGCTAAGCGTTCCCCTGTCGGGAGAGGTATGGAACGGTTGGCTTGTTCTGTCGCGACAGGTACCGTTCACGGAGGATGATGTGGAACGCGCCGGCGGCGCTGTCGCTTTGGCGCAGATCGCGGCCGCTGGGATAGGACGCTACGAGCGCGTCGATCAAGCGCGCGCCAACCAGGTGCAGGAATTGGAAACTGTGCAACGGATGGGGCGGCTGATCGGTGAAAGCCTCGATCTTGAAACCACGATGGATGTGATCCTGGAAACTCTGTCGGGGTTGATCTCCTATGACGCGGGTGAGATCACGTTGTTTGACGCGGAACAGGGCATGTTGGTGAGCCGGGCTTCGAGAACCAACGCCACGGCGCGTACTTCTGTGCAAAACAAGGGTGTATTGTATCGGATTGACGAAGGGCTGAGTGGTTGGTTAGCCCGCAAGCGTCAGCCTTTGCTCATTGATGATGTATTGGAGGCGGAAATCGCCGAACCCAAGAACGAGACGCTTAAACTGTGGGCGCGCTCTTTCCTGGGAGTGCCTATGGTGGCGCATGGGGAGTTGGTGGGAACGTTGGAGATTGCCGCAGCAAAGCCGGGACAGTTCACCGAACATCACCAAAAGTTGGCTGAAATTTTCGGCGGGCAGGCAGCGATTGCGATTGAGAACGCACGTCTGTATTCCCAGACCGACGCTGAACTGCGACGCCGTCTTGAGGCATTGGAGGCCTTGCAGCGCATCACGCGCGACATTACTGCGACGATTGATCTGAACTATATTCTCAACGGTGTTTTGGAAGAAGCGATCCGTTTTAGCGGAGCCACAGCGGGTTTGATCGCGCTTTCTGATGGGCAAGGCTTTGAACTACAGACTTCCCGGGGTTATGATGAGGCAGCTTTAGGCGACTTGGAACACTCACTGGCTTCTGAATTCCTCGCCCATCAGGATACTATATACATTCCTGATACGCAGCAGTTACCCAATGCTGAAGCATTCCCTCCTGGTGCGCGTACATTGCTCGTGGAACCGGTTTTCTACGAAGAACGTCTAGCCGCGGCTATCCTTGTGCAGACAGACCAACCCGCGGCTTTTGCGCCAACCGTTTTGGAGTTCATCGCCGGGCTGGCGGTGCAAACGTCAATCGCGGTGGGCAATACGCGACGTTACCAGGAACAACTTGAGCGCGGGGAGTTGATGCACAAGCGGGCTGAGCAGATGGCGCTGCTGTTGGAAGTCTCGCGCACGATGCGTTCGGATCGCCCTTTGGAAGAGACACTGCTTGATATTGCCTACGCGGTGCAAGAAGGCATCGGGTTCAATATTGTGTTGATCAGTGTGGTGGAGGGTATGATGTTGCACCGGGTGGCCGGTGCAGGGATTCCACTGGCGCGTCTGGAGCAGATGAAGCAAGTGCGTCATTCTTGGCCGCACATCCAGTCGCTGTTCCAGGAACGTTTCCGGTTGGGGCGTTGTTACTACATCCCGGCGGAGGACTCTGATAGCGTTCTGGTTGGTCTGGACGTCTTCACACCAGAGACTGACGAAGTTGTAGCGCGGGAGCCTGGAATGTGGCATCCCAAGGATTCGTTTATCATACCGTTGTACGCCAGCCACGGGGAAATCGTAGGGATGATGTCGGTCGATGATCCCCTTGATGGGCGTGTGCCTACAGCGCTGACTGCTGAAGTGATTGAAGTTTTTGCGGCACAGGTCGCGTTGGCGATTGAAAACAACCGTCTGGTCGAAGACTTGCGTCGCCAGCTCAACACCTTGCGGCTATTCAACGAGTTGAGCCGTTCCATCACGACCAAGCTCGATTTGCCGCTGGTTTTGAACACTGTCGTGCAGTCGGTGACGAATTTGTTAGGCTATGACTACGCCACGGTCTTCCTGCAAAGTAAGGTTGGTGAGCGCTTTGTGCCGTTGGCCACCTCCGGTTATGCGTTGGATTTGGTGGATGAGACCATTTTCGATCAGCGTGTGGGGAGGGTTGTGCAAACCGGCATGCCTTTGATCGTCGAGGACGCTGAAGCCGATCCCCGCTATAAATCCGGGCCAGTGAGTATCGGCTCATCGCTTATGGTTCCACTGATGGTGGAAGGGCGTTCGGTGGGCGTGCTTGCCGCTGAACGTAAGATCACGGGCGATTTTACTCCTACCGAGGTTGCCACATTGACCGCGCTGGCTGACCAGGTGGCGGTGGCCGTTGAAAATGCACGCCTCTTTGAAGAGGTGAAGCGCTTCAATGAGGAATTGGAACTGCGCGTGGCCGAACGCACCCGTGAGCTGGCTGAAGCATTGGAAGGTCTGCGTTTACAGCGCGACCGCTCCAACGTACTCTATCACATCGCCTCCGAGTTGGTCGCCAGTCTGGATATGGATCGCGTACTCAGTCAGGCCCTATCGCTACTGCAAAAGGCTGTCAAGGCTTCGCGGAGCGCCGTAATTTTGCTTGACAACAACAACGGACAACTCTTCTACCGTGCCGCTATCGGACATACCGAGCCGATTCCACCGGGTGGGCGTCTCGCGCCCTTTAACCGTCAGGATGGCGTTATTGGATGGGTGTTTAGTCACAAGAAAGCATTGATTATTCCGAATGCCCCTAAGGATAAACGCTGCGCGGTAGGCATCGAGCGGTCCGTGCGTTCGGTTCTGGCCGCACCAATTGTGGGAGGGGCCGGAGAATCGCTTGGTGTCATTCTGATGCAGTCGCCGGTGGAGGGGGTCTTCGATGAACCGGAGCTACGTCTCGTCGAGGCCGCGGCGGTGCAATTGGGCAATGCGCTGAACAACGCCGAATTGTATCGCTTGATCCGTGAGCAGGCCGAGCGCGTCGGCAGCATGTTGCGTGCGCAGCAGATCGAGGCGGCGAAGAACCAGGCTATCCTCGAGGGTATTGCCGACGGTGTGATGGTGGCTGACGAGAACGGTAAGGTCATTCTCTTTAACGCAGCGGCTGAGCGCATCCTCTCGATTGCGCGTGAGCAGGCGTTAGGCCGCCCACAGGACAGCATTCTGGGTCTTTATGGCAGCGCCGCGCGTGAGTGGCTGCAGCAGATTGAGTATTGGCGACAGGATCCCGGTGCCTATGGTACGGAAGAATTCTTGGTCCATCGTATGGAAGTGGGGCGGCGCTTCGTCAGTGTTCACCTGTCGCCCGTTGTCTCGCCATCCCAGGAGTTCCTGGGAGTCGTCGCGGTCTTCCGCGATATCACGTCCGAGGTAGAGGCCGATCGCGCCAAGAGCGATTTCGTGTCCACTGTTTCACACGAGCTGCGCACACCGATGACGTCGATCGTGGGATATGTCGATCTCGTCTTGATGGGAGCGACCGGAGTGTTGTCGGACATGCAGCGCGATTTCCTCAAGCGGGTGAAGACCAACGCCGAGCGCCTGACCACGCTGGTCAACGATCTGCTCGACATTTCTCGCATTGAGACGGGGCGCGTGGTGCTGCAACTGGCACCGGTCGCCATAGAGGACATCGTCACGCAGGTGGTAGATCTGGTGCATCCCAAGGTGGAGGAAAAGGAGCAGCAGCTCTATACCGTTCTGCCCGACGACCTTCCCAGAGTATACGGCGATCACGATCGCCTGGCGCAGATTTTGACCAATATCGTGGGCAATGCTTACAAATACACGCCTGTGGGTGGTGAGATTGGCATCCACGCTTACGTTCGAGATGCGAAGATGTATGTGGCTGTATCTGATACAGGTATTGGCATTGCGCCTGAAAACCAGAAGAAACTTTTCTCACGTTTTTACCGGGTCGAGGATGATCCCGCCGTCTATGAGGTATCTGGGACGGGATTGGGATTGGCGATCTCGCTGTCCTTGATCCAGATGCATGGCGGCAATATTTCTCTTGATAGTGTGTTGGGGAAGGGGAGTACGTTCACGTTCTCCGTGCCGCTAGCCGAGGGTGAACCGACCGAAGATGCCGGGGCGCCGCCTCCGCGTATTGCTGGAGAGGCCCAAGTGATGGTGCTGGTGGTTGAAGATGACCGGGAAAGCTCCGATTTGCTGAAGTTAATGTTGCAGCGAGAGGATATCGAATTCTTGACCGCAAGTTCCGGTGAGCAAGCATTGCACATGGCGCGCGAAAAGCGCCCCGACTTGATCACGCTGGATATTCGCCTGCCGGATCTGGATGGATTTGAGGTGCTGCAATTACTTAAACGCGATGTTGAGACGGCCGACATTCCGGTGGTCATTGTCTCTGTGACGCAGGATCGGCAGCGGGGACTGCGTATGGGGGCGACGGAATTCCTGGTCAAGCCATTGGACGAACAGCGGCTCCGTGAGGTTATTCTCCCGTTGCTCGACCGTCAGGAGACCGTGGTCGTTGCTGGAGATGACCGCCGTTTGCTCGATCCGCTCCGCGCGGCGCTGCACGTGCGCGGTATGAACGTCCGCACGGCCCGGCGTGGCGAGAGCGCACTCAATCTGGCGCGGGGGATGCATCCGGTGGCCATCGTTGTGGATCAACAGTTGCCCGATATGGATGGTTATCAGATCGTGAAGAACCTCAAACAGGAGGCGAGCACGGCTGAGATCCCCGTCATGTTATTGACCGAAGATGGGCTACAAGGCAAGCACTTTGGGAATGGCAGCGACGGCGTTGGGCCGGTACAGTTTATTGTTAAACCATTTTCCGTTGAGGAACTCGCGACCAACGTTGCTGAACTGGCTCGCAGTTTCGTCTCATCCAGGGAAACGGTGTACTGAAGGAGTCGTGAGCATGGTCAAAATCTTGGTCGCAGAAGATGAGCGTGACATTCGGGAATTGATAGCTTTTACCCTGCGTTTTGCCGGGTTCGAGGTTGAGTTGGCGAGCAATGGCGCAGAGGCGGTGGAAAAAGCGCCGGATGCCATTCCCGATCTGATTTTGATGGATGTGCGGATGCCACGGATGACCGGGTATCAAGCGTGTGAAGCGTTGAAGGAAAATCCGGTCACGCGGAATATTCCCGTGGTCTTCCTTTCTGCGAAGGGACAGGAGAGCGAGATTCAGGAGGGTTTGGAAGTTGGGGCGATGGAATATATCCTCAAACCTTTTGCGCCGGATGAACTCACCGCGCAAGTACATAGGATTCTGCAGGAAATTGGTAAGGCGTGACGCTTAAAGTGGAGCTCAGTCTATGAGTGCGATTATCCTTGAGAGCAGTCTCGTTCATTACGAGGCTTTAGGACGTGGCAAGCCGTTGCTGTTTCTCCACGACTGGCTCGGCTCGTGGCGCTATTGGGTGCCCACGATGGTCGATATGTCCTCTTCTTTCCGGGCGTACGCTTTGGATTTCTGGGGGTTCGGTGATTCTGATAAGGTGGTGACGCGGTACAGCATCCCCGGATATGTGGCGCAACTCGAACTTTTCATGGATCAGATGGGCATCAACAGTGTGCCGGTCATCGGCCACGGTCTGGGTGGGGTGGTGGGGGCGCACTTCGCCCAAGCGCATCCCGAGCGCGTCGAACAATTGCTGACGGTTTGCACCCCCCTGGCTGGCAGCGACATCGCGCGTTCTTTGAGTGGCTATACCGGCGGCGATAACCCGGCAAAGGTTATCTTGGGCCGCCGTTTGAAGACGTATGAGGAAGTTGATATCGAGGCCGGCAAAACCGATGCCAACGCCGTGGTACAGAGTGTGAAGTCGGTGCTGGGACACAATCTCCTGGACGTGTTGGAGAACCTGGATATTCCCGTGCTATTGGTCTGTGGCCGGGAAGACCCCATCATCCAGGTGCCGGATGACGATGTGCTAGAAGATCTGGACTACAATGTGTACCCGTTTATTTTCGAGGCTGCACAGCACTATCCAATGTTGGAGGAAACTAGCAAATTCAACCGTTTGCTGCGGGATTTCCTGGTCCACAAAGATAATTGGGACGAGATCGAAGTGAAGGATGAGTGGAAACGCCGTATGCGTTAATCGGGTTTGCTGAGTGGATGTTAAATCGATGAAGAAAACGACCGCGAGTGCCGATCCTTGGGCAATAGGATGGATGGTACGCATCCTGATCCTGATGGTTTTTGTTGCGGCCTTCGGTGTGCCGATGGAGGTCATTCCGATTGTCGCAGTGGAATCGGATGCCGCCACACCGGATCCTGAAAATCCCGGTCTGGTCGTGATCCCGCTCAATGCGGCTACGCCCACTGCGACGGCGGTTCCTGCGCCGTCCCTCACGGTCACGCCACATACGCCGCGCATCGGCATTATTGCCGGGCACAGTGGCAGCGACAGTGGCGCGATCTGCGCTGATGGATTGCAGGAAGTGGACGTGAATCGCGATATTGCACGGCGGGTGGTCGCGCTGCTCGCGCAGCGGGGCTGGGTTGTCGATCTGCTGGATGAATTTGACGTGCGCCTCAATGGGTATCAGGCTGACGCTTTGCTTTCGATTCACGCCGATTCCTGTAACGTACCGGGTAAATCCGGCTTCAAAATTACGCGCGCCGAGGCTGGATTTCACACGCCCTCGGCGGATGTGCTGGTGGATTGCCTCATGCGACATTATGCGGCGCGTACCGGGTTGGAGTTTGACCCCTATACCATCACTTATGATATGACGCGCTATCACGCCTATTACGAAATCGACCGCAACACCCCCGCCGCTGTCATCGAAATTGGTTTCATGCTGGATGACCGCGAACTTTTGACCCAGCGTCCCGATGTGGTGGCGTCGGGAATTGCGGATGGCTTCGTCTGTTTCATCGAAGGCGAATCTCCCTAAACACTCGTTTGACTGTGGCCGGTCTCCTGACCGTGCCACCTTGCGTTTGCTTCAGTAATTTGCTTATCCTCGAATTTGCACTTTGTGGTGATCGGTGTACAATTTATTTGGTTTGTATATATTCCCCCATAACGCAAAGGAGGCAACGCAATGGCGTATCAAAAGCTGATCATCGTTGGCAATCTGGGTCGTGATCCAGAGATGCGTTACATGCCGGATGGAACGCCGGTGACAAATCTCAGTATTGCGACAAATCGCAAGTGGAACAACGCCGATGGTTCGCAAGGCGAGGAAACGACGTGGTTCCGGGTGACGTGTTGGCGCAAGACCGCGGAGATTGCCGCGCAGTACCTTACCAAAGGACGCGAGGTCATGATTGAAGGCCGTCTGACGCCGGATAAGTCTACGGGCGGCCCGCGGATTTGGACACGCCAGGATGGCACGCCTGGGGCCAGTTTTGAGGTGACGGCGGACCGTTTGATTCTGCTTAGCAGCCGTGGCGATACAGCGGGCGCTCCGGGTGCGGCGGAAGCCCCCGAAGACTATGAGGTGGAGAGCGACATCCCCTTCTAGAAGACGGGAGTGCAGTATGTG
>JBJYXQ010000623.1:2189-4206 GCA_046260035.1 Anaerolineae bacterium | reverse complement strand
CATCTGTTAGAACTCTACGCCTACGATTTCAGCGAGTACGACGGTGCCGACGTCGATGAGCACGGGCTGTACGGCTACCATCGTCTCGATCATTACTGGACCGACGCAGGGCGCTACCCATTTCTGGTCCAGGTCTCCGGTAAATGGGCGGGGATGGCGTTGGTGCGGGAGGTGACGCTGCCGGATGGTCGTCCGGCGCACAGCATCGCCGAGTTCTTTATTTTGCGGAAGTACCGGCGGCAAGGAATCGGAAAAATCGTCGCCCAACGCCTTTTCGACATGTTCACGGGAGCGTGGGAAGTCGGGCAGATCACTGAGAATCTACCAGCCCAGGCTTTCTGGCTTTCAACCATCGCGGACTACACCGGCGGGCATTTCGAGGAGGTGTGCCGCGATTATTGGGAAGGCTCAATGCAGGAATTCACTTCACCTGGACGGTGAAACGTTGAAAGGATGATTTGCGGAGGGAAAATGTCAACAGAACAGAATCAGCGTGCTAAAAACATGACACGACGGGATTTCCTGAAAATCGCCGCAGTTGGCCTGCTGGCGGGATGCAGTTCGACACAAGCGCCAATAGCAACACCTGAGGCAGTGGCTACAACAGAGGCGCCAGCAGCGACCGTCGCGCCGACAGACACACCGGCACCCGCGCCCACGAATACACCGACACCCGCCCCTACCCGCACAGCGACGGCAACGTTCACGCCACTACCAACTGTGACCACGCGCAAGCCGGAGGTCATCAAACAGTATCCCGAAAAACCGAGTACCGTCGTCCACACACACCACACTGGCGTCTGGAGCGGCGACGAGCTGGTTCCCAACGCAATCCGGCCAATGCTCGATGCCTCCATCACCCAACTCACCGGATTGAACGACGCCCGCGAGGCGTGGCGCGCACTCTTCGATCCCGGCGAGCGCATCGCCATCAAGGTCAATGCCTTCCGCAACAGCATCATTTTCACACACGTTCCGCTGGTGACGGCCGTGACAGACTCTCTCCAGGAAGCAGGCATTCCGGCAGAAAACATCGTCATCTACGACTACTACACGTCCGAATTAGAGGAAGCCGGATTCGCCGTCAACCCGGACGGTCCCGGCGTGCGCTGCATTGGCACCGACAGGGAATACACCGATGGTTTTGAGATCGCCGGTTCCAAGATTCAGTTGAGCAACGTACTGCTGGGCTGTGACGCGCTCATCAACATGCCGGTGCTCAAATCGCATATGCTCGCGGGGATGTCTTACGCGCTGAAGAACCACTACGGCACGCTCAGCCGGCCCAGTGGCTTTCACGGCGGGACCAAACTCAATATGGGACTACCGGAACTAAATATGCTGTCGGCTATCAAGGACCGAACGCGGCTGATCATCGGGGACGCGCTCGCCGCCTGCCTGCACTACGGCAACTCGTGGCCCTATTGGGAAGCGGACTACACCGGCGATTCGATCATGATGAGCTTCGATCCGGTCGCACACGATGCGGTGGGCTTCAAGCTGTTCACCGATCTACTAGAGGCAGACGGCGGCAATCCCGCCGCGGCTATCAATATGGCGACGCCCTGGTTGGAGAACGCGACACAAATCGGATTAGGGACGCACAACTTCGACGATATAGACCTCGCCGAAATCCAATTGTAGAGCGAACTGACAATTCGCTCTACAAAAATCCCGGAAAATTACAGATGAAAAAATTCATACGATTTAGCCTCTTGTGGACCATTCTGTTTCTGACCGGTTGCGGGCAGAAGACAACTTCCCCCACCTCTGTTTCACTGCGCGACGTTTTTCCTGACGACAACGCCATCGCTGGATGGACGCGCGACGGCGGCATAGAAACCTATACCAGCGACACCCTCTACG
This sequence comes from Anaerolineae bacterium, assembly GCA_046260035.1. GTDB lineage: Bacteria > Chloroflexota > Anaerolineae > B4-G1 > SLSP01 > DSWT01. The sequence goes on along the minus strand of JBJYXQ010000623.1, from coordinate 2,340 downwards.
ATCTGGTGGACGGTCAGGCGGACGCTTTCTTCGCCTACAACTTCGAGGAAGTCGCCGTGCAGAGCTACGCTGGCGAGGATACCGTGCTGCGCATCGAAATCTGGCAACTGGCGACGCCTGCCGACGCTTACGGCCTCTTCACGCGCAACCG
>JBJYXQ010000623.1:0-2089 GCA_046260035.1 Anaerolineae bacterium | reverse complement strand
AAATCTGGCAACTGGCGACGCCTGCCGACGCTTACGGCCTCTTCACGCGCAACCGCTCCGGCGAACCGGCAGATATAGGTAATGAAGGTGACACAGACCCCGGACGCCGGCTGGCTTTCTGGCAAGACCGCTACTACGCCCAGGTGCGGGGGCGGCAGGCGCTCTTGGATGCCACGCTGCGCGCATTTGCCGAAGCCATCGTCGCGGCACTACCTGCCGGCGGCGAGACGCCTGCCTTGATCGGCAAACTCCCACCTGAGGGATTGGTCACCCGCAGCCCCATCTTCTTCCGGCAAGAAATCTCCATCCAGGACGAAATCTGGCTCGGCGGTGAGAACATCCTGGGCCTAACCTCGGACACCGAAGGCGCCCTGGCACGCTACACCCTGGACGGCGCTCCCGTGCACTTGCTTATGGTGCAATACGCCGACGCCGATGCTGCTTCGACGGGCCTGGCGGCACTCAGCGGCGCGGACGTCGAAGGCGTGCTTGCCGCCGACGTCAACGGTGCGCTACTCGCCGTCGTCTTCGGCGATGCCGACCCAACCGCTGCCGCCGACCTGCTTGCCGATGCCCTGAAATGACCGCGGACTTTACATTTCCCGCTTGCGTGGGATCATAATCCCACGCTCCGCGAAGACCAAGCAACGGCGGATTATGATCCGCCGGGAGCATTTAAGAGAGCGACGCGAGTTTTCGACTTCAAACGAGGTGAATGCTATGAAGATTATGATGATCGCTTCGGAATGTGTGCCGTTCGCCAAGACCGGCGGGTTGGCCGACGTGGTAGGGGCGCTGCCCATCGCGCTGCGCGCGCTCGGTCACGAGGTTATCGTCGTGATGCCCAAGTACGGCAGCATCGACGTCGACAAACACCAGATCAAGCCCTTCCTCAACCAAATGTGCGTGTGGATGGGCAACACCGAGGAATGGTGCGCGGTCCGCACGACCACCATGAACGGTGTTCCCGTGTACTTCATCGAATCGGACAAGTATTTTGCCCGTTCTGGCCTGTATCACGATGAAGCATTCCAAGACTACGGCGACAATCCACGGCGCTTCGCCTTCCTCACGCGCGCCGCGCTGCAACTGGCCCGCGACACCGGCTTCGATGCGGACATCGTCCACGTCCACGACTGGCAGACCGCTCTGGCCCCGGCCTATCTCAAGGTGTGGCACTGGAACGATCCCACCATCGGCAAAGCCGCGAGCGTGCTCACCATCCACAACATCGGCTACCAGGGCAAGTACGGCGCAGAGCACTACGACTACATTGGCCTGCAATGGGGCAACTTCACGCCGGACAAGCTCGAAGATCACGGAAGTATCAACTTCCTCAAGGGCGGCATCCAGTACGCAGATCTCGTCAACACCGTCAGCCCGACCTACGCAGAGGAGACGCGCACACCCGAATACGCGCACGGTATGGCTCCTTACCTCAATGATAAGGGCGCGGACTACATCGGCATCCTCAACGGCGTGGACTACGCGCAATGGGATTCCGCCACGGACAGGCTCATCCCGGCGCAGTACACCGCTGACGACCTGCACGGCAAGGCAGTGTGCAAAAGCGAATTACAAAAGCGCTTCCTGCTGGACATCGATCCGGCGATCCCCATCGTCGGCGTGGTCAGCCGCTTTGCGGATCAGAAGGGGCTGGATTTGCTGGCAAGTTCTATCGAGGCCATCGTCAACACAATGAAGGTACAGGTCGTCGTCCTGGGATCGGGTGAGAAGCGGCTGGAATCCTTTTATGGCGGGCTGCCCACACGCTATCCTGGACGCATCGGCAGCTACATCGGCTACAGCAACGAGCTAGCGCACTGGATCGAGGCCGGGGCAGACTTCTTCATCATGCCGTCGCGCTACGAGCCGTGCGGCCTGAATCAAATATACTCGCTTAAGTACGGGACACTGCCCATCGTGCGCAGTACCGGCGGCCTGGCGGACACCGTCGAACAGTACGACGAACACACCGGCGAAGGCACCGGCTTCAAGTTCTGGGAGCCGAGCGCCCACGCCGTCTACTACGCTGTCGGCTGGGCTGTGAGCACCTACTTCGACCGCAAACCCCACATCGCGCGCATGA
>JBJYXQ010000622.1:0-5666 GCA_046260035.1 Anaerolineae bacterium | reverse complement strand
GGACGCATCCTCAGCACAACAGTCGCGGGGGGCTTCGTCGGCGCGTACCTTGGCATGTACGCCAGCAGCAACGGGCAACCGAGTACCTCTATCGCCGATTTCGACTGGTTCGAATACATCGAGATTCCCTAACTCTGAGCACAACGTGACATTCTATCAGCAGATTGAGCCGATGAAGCAGACTGTTCTTTGGCGAAACTGTGCCATTCGCCATTTGCAATCTGCCATTTGCCATTTCCTCAGGAGGCACGGCATTGTTTCCCTGGCTTGGCGAACACTTAGTTGAAGTCTACGGCCCTTTCCGGCTGTTGACCTCATATCTTTTCCTAACAGGCATCGGCGCAGCAATGGCAGCCGCGCTGACCTGGTACCTGTTACCGAAATTGTGGCACTATCTACCCACAGATGGTGGCCGTATCCACGCAGTAGGGGCGGAGGAGAGCAAAGGCAAACCGGTAAGTGCTGGCCTGATTTTCGTCTCCGTCTTCGTAATCGTCAGTCTGCTCGTGTTGCCGCACGAGTGGCGCTTCGTCGGCGTACTGGCGTGCGTGCTCCTCTCGATGGCGGAAGGCTACCTGGATGATCGCACGCCGGGTGGCTGGGGCGAGTACCGCCTGGGATTGGTCGATCTGGGCATTTCGCTGCTGGGCGCGCTCATCCTTTGCCAGGGCGAACCGGTGGTGATGTGGCTACCACTGTTCAAAAACACCATCACCATCACGCCGTGGCTCTTTGTCCCGCTAGCGACGGCCTTGTTGTGGTTCACAATCAACGCTACAAACTGCACCGACGGCGTGGACGGCCTTTCAGGCAGCCTTTCGACATTGGCCTTCCTCTATCTTGGGGGAATATTATACGGCATCGTGGGACACCAAGAAATCTCGGCCCACCTCTTGGTACCGCATTACCCCGATGGCGCAGTCTGGGGGATCATAGCGTTTGTGATGGTTGGTACGCTGTGCGGCTATCTATGGTACAACGCCAATCCAAGCATGGTTCTGATGGGCGATGCGGGATCGCGCCCGATAGGATTGCTGTTGGGGATGCTCGTCCTGGCGTGCGGCAACCCTTTCTTGATCTTCGTGGTCGCAAGTGTCGTTCTGGTCAACGGCGGCACAGGATTGGTCAAGGTCGCGCTGCTGCGTTTCTTCAAGGTTGGCATCTTCAAAAATGTGCGCTATCCGCTCCACGATCACGTTCGTCAGGTAGAAGGCTGGTCGAATACCCAGGTCTTGGTACGCTTTATGCTGTTACAAGCCATCGGCACGCCGCTGTTGCTGGTTCTCTTATTTAAAGTACGCTAATTCTCACCACAGAAACACAGAAAACACAAAGTTTCTTAGTTTTCTCTGTGCTCTCCGTGACTCTGTGGTCATTTTCAGGAGGCTGCAATGTTATATCCACTGCGTTTCAAAGAAATTCTACGCAATTACGAATTTGGCGACCGCTGGATCGTCGATGTCTATACGAAGGAAGGTTTGCCTGAAAATCACCGTATTGCAGAGACGTGGGAAGTGTGCGATCGGGGATCCGAGTCCAGTGTCGTCATCAACGGTGCATTGGCAGGAAAAACACTGCACGAGTTAATCGCGAACTACGGTATCGATTTCCTGGGACGCGACGTTGTCGCTCGTAGCGGCACGCGCTTCCCGCTGCTGATCAAGTTCCTCGACGCCTCCAACGTGCTCGCCGAGCAGGCGCATCACAACGACGCGCTAGCGGCAAAACAAGGCCTGAGCGATCCCGGCAAGACCGAGGCATGGTACATGCTCCACGTCCGCGACGGTGCGACGATTCGCTGTGGCAACGTCGCGGGCGCGACAGAAACGGCCGTCCACGACGCGATTATGGAAGGCACAATCCGCGACCTGATGCAAGAATATGCCGTGCAGCCGGGTGACGCCTTTTTGCTCTACGCGGGTACGATGCACTACTCGAAAGGGGGCGCGCTGTTCTACGAGATCATGCAGAACTCCGACGTCTACATCGGGCTGACCCAACCGGATGCAACGTTACCGGAAACCGAGCGCGAAGCACAAGTGCACGCTGCAATGGAAGGCGTGCACCTTGAAGAGGGTTTTAGTTGCAAAACGCACCCGGTGACGCTATCTGAGGGTGAAAACGCGCGCACGTTCCTCCTAGCCTGCACGCACTTCGTGCTGGAGCGTCTTGATCTCACCGCGCCGTACACGCTGGAGTGCGATGGCGAGCGTTTTTTCGTTCTCTCGCAAATCGAAGGCAAATCCACTGTGGTTTGGGGGACAGAGCGAGAGACGCTGCGCCCGGGGCAGACGTGCCTGTTGCCCGCCAACCTGGGCACGGTGACGCTCGAACCGGAATCTGGCCCGTGCGCGTTGCTCAAATCGTATCTGCCCGACCTGATGCAAAATGTAATCCAACCTTTGCGCGAGGCCGGCGTGACGGATGAGGCAATTGTGGGGTTAGGCGGAAAGACGGTGTTGAATCCGCTCAAGGCACTGCTGACTCTTTGAGCTCTTTAAGGCGCATCTGCTCTTTGAGACGCGTCTGCTTCTTGAAGACGCCCCACAACACCACCGCTGCGACAAGTTCCAGGCCCGCGCCGACAAGAAAGACGCGGCGATAGCCAAACGCATTGATGATGTACCCGCCGATCAAGCTAAATGAGCCAAAGCCAAAGCCCATCGCCATCGATGTGATACCGTAGGTCAGTGCACGCCATTCGGTATCGACCAGCTCCATCTGGAAGACTTGCAGGACAGGAATCCACATCGCCGAAGCAACCTGGAAACCAATCCTGCCGATGCCAACAGCCGTCCAATGTGGGAAGAGGCCCATTGGCAGCAGGCTGACCGCGACGCCTACCGTGGTAAGGAGCAGCGTTCCACCGTTGTTGTAGCGAGCCATCATGCGCGGGGTAAGCAGCGAAGCAATAATCGCCGCCACCTGCACCACGCTCGTGATCATCCCAATGGTGGACGTGCTCAACTGCAGGCCGGCATCCATATAGGCATTACAGAAACTTTGACACGTGGACCATCCCGCGTGACGGATGTAGATATAGATCGCCATCAAAGCGATGGGCAGTATGGGAGCTGGACTGCGGTGTTTATCGATATGCGTTTTCGTCACCGGTGCAGCATCTTTTTTGATGCGGCTCAATGGGATCAGGGCAACCGCCGCCAGCACGGCACCCACCCACAACGAGAAACGGTAAGGTGCGGGATCATCTAAAGATTGGGTAAAAAGGTTAGCGAAGGTCGCCGGCAACAGCCCGCCGATAAACGTGCCGACAAGTGTGCCCGTCTCCCGGAAGGCGCTGCTGAGGGCGTAAGCCATATTGCGGTTCCACTCATTCGTCGAGGCCATCAGCGCGGGGACCAGGTTTACGTTCAACATCGACCAACCGATTGTGAGGACAACTTGCGAGAAAAACGGCCAGAAATCACGCAGCACGAGCGGCACAAATTCGGTCAACGGCAACAGTGTCATCCCCACAGCGGCGATGACCCCGCCGATCAGCATCGCCTTGCGCGTGCCCAGGCGCGCGCCCAAAGCGCCGCTCGGGATACCCATACTCATATACGTCAGCGCACCCGTCGCACTGAAAATGCCGATATATTCAGGGCCGTAACCCAGGCGCAGCACGTAGATCACTCTGAGCAACGCAACGATGCCAAAAAAGCTGATCGCCAGGATACCTGTTACAGCGATCAGGAGTTTCGCATCACGGTTGAAGTCGTGCAGCGAGGGCAACTTGATGTGCATCAAACCTCCCGGGAAATTGTCAGGTCATCATCGGCCATATGGTCGCAGCGACAGACCGGTTCGTTCTCAGCATTGTACAATAAAATCCGCTAAGCGCCTATCAAGAAAGGAGAGTGTGATGATGTTCAAAAAGCTAAACACAGCCGTATGCCTATTGTTGCTGGCGATCCTTGTATCAGGATGCAGCACAGGACAGAAAATGCCATTGGCCGCGACAACTACATCATCCGTGACGAACGGCGCGCACTGGCCTACCGAGGATTGGCACACAGCGCTCCCTCAAACGCAGGGCCTGGATCCCGAGAAGTTGCAGCAGATGTTCGAAGCTATTGAAGATCAAGACTTGGCACTGCACAGTGTGCTTATCGTCCGCAATGGCTACATCGTAGCAGAAATGTACTATGCGCCATATGAACAAGACACGCGGCACGAATTGTACTCCTGCACCAAAAGCTTCATTTCCGCACTGGTAGGCATCGCCATTGAGGAAGGCTATGTGGCAGGAGTGGATAAACCCGTATTATCCTGCTTCCCCACTTACGACTTCGCCAACACAGACGCGCGCAAATCCGCAATGACCATTGAGCATCTATTGACGATGACCTCGGGCCTGGATTGGCCGGAGGGCGATCCCATCTACCGGCAGCTATGGAGCAGCAAAGATTGGGTGCAGTTCGTACTCGACCGGCCGATGGTGGCAGAACCGGGCAGCCGCTTCAATTACAATTCGGGGTGCTCGCACGTGTTGTCGGCCATCGTTGCCAAGCGCAGTGGCGTCTTGACGCAGAGCTATGCCCAGGAGCATCTCTTCGCGCCACTCGGTATATCGAACTTCAACTGGGATCGGGACTCCAACGGTCTGGCGATTGGAGGATGGGGATTGCAGATCACCCCACGCGATATGGCAAAGTTCGGCTATCTCTACTTGCACGAGGGTATGTGGGATGGACAGCAAATCGTTCCCGCCGCATGGGTTCAGACATCCACAACAGCCCACGTCAAAACGGGGCAGACGCTTGACTACGGTTACCAGTGGTGGGTATACCCGGAATGGGGAGCCTACACAGCTCGCGGGCGCTACGGGCAACTCATCTTCGTGATCCCGGAATATGACATGGTGATCGTTTTCACAGCGGGAATGGACAACGATACTCCATTGATCGCGTTGATAGAAGATTTCATCGTTCCCGCCGTCCAAAACTGATCCGCGACACTGGAAACTACTCATCCAAACATAACTTACTAAACCTCTATACGCTTTCAAGAGAGCTGAAATGGTTTAGTTTCATATGTACGGATCAGTAACTGATATGAAAATGCTTGTGCGGGATCATAATCCCGCATTGATCGCGGCGGATTGTGATCCGCCACAAGCACAAAGAGGAGGATATCATTATGGCTAACACGAAAATCGGACGCCCACGCCGCTACGATCTACGACCAGTGACAGGCTTCGCCAATGCGGATGTGGCGTTGGCCGTCGCCGCATTGGATGAGCTGCTTGAACGCACGCTCGACCAGTTCGAGGATCTGCCACAAGAAGCCCTGGACTTCGCGCCGCAGGGAACGCCGCTGACGATCGGCGCGCTCGTCATCCACATGGCCTGGGCGGAGATGGGCTGGGTCGAACGGATTGCCCCAGCGTCCATCCCTGACGATTTGCGAGCGCGGCTGGAACCTGGACGCAAGGTCCCGAAAGGTGAGGCTGTCACGTCCACTGAAACTGCACGCGATCTTGCAGCGCTCTGCCGTCGTGTACGCGATGAAGTGACCTATCCCGCGTTAGCACCCATCACAGATGCGGAGGCGATCATCCAGGACCCACAGCGCCCGTTGACGCCGCGCGGTGTCCTGATGCACCTCATCTGGCATTGGACGTACCATTCGGCCCACATCGGTTTGCTGCGCGAATTGTGGGG
>JBJYXQ010000621.1:0-2056 GCA_046260035.1 Anaerolineae bacterium | reverse complement strand
GAGCCAGACCAACTTCTGGAAGCCGTGCAACGTGCAGCAGCAGGCGGAATAGCGCTGGCGGTCCACGCGATTGGCGACCGTGCTAATGCCCTTGTTGTGGATGCATTGGAAGCCGTGCGTGACGTGGAGGCGATGCGCGGTCATACGCTACGCCATCGCATCGAGCACGTGCAGTTGATGCGCCCGGAGGATCAGGCGCGGATGGGACGAGCTGGTTTCGTAGCCTCGATGCAGCCTATCCACGCTATCCACGATATGGTGATGGCCGACCGCTACCTGGGGCCGCAACGTGCGCCGTATGCCTATGCCTGGCGTTCTGTCGCAAAGGCCGGATCGGTACTGGCCTTTGGATCGGACGCGCCGATTGAGATTTTCGATCCCTTCATCGGTCTGTATGCGGCGGTGACACGCCGTCGTGAGGACGGCTTTCCTGGCCCTGAAGGTTGGTATCCCGAACAGCGGCTCACGTTGCCGGAAGCGTTGCGCGCGTATACCTGGGGTGCAGCCTACGCCGCCGGGTTGGAGTCGCGGATGGGATTGCTCATGCCTGGCTACCTCGCGGATTTGGCCGTGCTGGATCGTGACATCTTTGCGCTGCCGCCCGACGCGTTGCTTGAGACGCACGTTACCCGTGTCATGGTAGACGGGCGTTGGCATGTCTTGTAAAAACGCACATCGGCAAAAGAGCCTTTCCCTTTTGCCGATGCGCCTGTACCTTCGTAATTCGCAATTCGTAATTCTCTACAACAACTCCTTGTGCTTTTCCTCCGCGTAGCGTCTCAGGACTTTAAGGCGCTGGACTGGCATCTCCTGGTTAGGCGCAAGTGTTTCCTGGATGGCTTTGCCCCATCGGTCTATCGCAGCTCGCATCTCTTCCCAGAGCGCCACAATTTCCCGGTAATACATTTCGGCCTGCTCATCAAGGTCGGCGAAGTGTTCGGCAGACTTTTGGTTGGCGAGATCTTGACGTCGCCAGCGGTCTTCCTCGGCGACCAGGCGCTTCTGCCAGTCGCGCGCGAAGGTGGCCTGCCACTCTTCCCACTGCCGTCTAAGGCGTTCTTCGGTGAGGCGTTGCATCTCGCCAATCTCGTTCTGGCGTTTCTCCAACCGCACCTGGAAGGCGTCCAGCCCGTCGAGCGCCTGTTTGTTCTGGTTGTAGAGTAGGGCGTATTTCTGCGTCTGTTCGACCAGGCGGCCAAGCTCGGTGTCGACCCGTGCAGCCTGTTCGATGTACTGTTTCACTCGCTGCTCGCGTTGGAAATCTGCCACGCGTAGTTCTTCGATACGTGGTTCGTAGGATTTGGCGATTTGGATGCCCTCTTCCACCCGTGCGGGGATTTTGCGGATGCTGTCTTCCAGCCGTACTTGTTTGGCGGTGAGTTCGTCGAGACTTTTGCGCAGCCCTGGGATCTCGCCCTCAACCGCGGCGACGCGACGGGTGTCGGCCCGGCGCTGCTCTTCGAGGTAGACGATGGATTGCAGGCGATCTTCGGTGCGCTTGGCCAGATCGGCGACGGTGTTGGATACGACTTGAATCTGGCCTTGCAAGCGTTGTTCGCCAGCCTCACGCGCTTTTAACGGCTCTTCGTACCGCAGCACAGCCCGCACTTTCTTGTCTAGTTCGGTCAATTGCTCGTTGACGACTTCGATCTCACTTCGACGCATGTGCTCGCTTTCCATTCTCTCGCGTCTCACCAGAGCCTTGAATTCTTCAAGCGTGCCATTGAGGTCACGGTGCACTTTCTCGATCATAGCGGGATAATCGTCCGTGTGACGCAAGTCGGTGCGCAAATCGATGGCATCCTGGTGCATGCGTTCGATTTCGACCGCTTGGGCCTCAATCGTATGCATTTGTTGTTCGACGCGTTCCTGCAAGGTCAGGATGAGTGCTTTGTCGCGCTTGCGCTCCTCATCCAGCCAACGGATCATTTGCTCGAGTTGTGAAAGCTCCATATCTTTTTTGCTCCTCGTTGCTAACGTTTCATAATGGAACGTTGCCCGGCGCATGCCGGCTTATCTTGCCATTATACTCGCTCTTGGAAGGGAAACAATATCA
>JBJYXQ010000620.1:0-5069 GCA_046260035.1 Anaerolineae bacterium | reverse complement strand
ACCAGGTACGGCGTGCCGTCCGCACCTGTACGGAAATCCACGCGGCTCACATCCAGCCCGCCCAGCGCCTCGAAGGCTGCGATGGCCAGGCCGCCAAGCTGCGCCTCCAATTCTGGTGCAATGTCTGCCGGGCAGAGATAACCGGGCGCAAGATCGTCTTCGAGGGCGTAGGATTTCGCTTGTGTGTTGTAGATGCCTTTCACTGCGCCTTTGTTCGAGTCGATTTCCAGTACGGGGAACACGTGGTATCCTCGCGCGTCGTAGAAGGCGGAGCGTGCGGGCTGGCCGGTTTGTCGCGTATTGCCGACAAACCCCACGGTGAATTCGCGACCCGGCAGATACATTTCGACCAATGCCGGCTGCCGGTAATTGGTGATGATCCACTGCACCTGTGCGCGGAGTTCCGCTTCATTGTGGACGATGGACTGACCGTTGATCCCCATCCCCGATCCCTCGCGCACTGGCTTGACGAAAAGCGGGAAGGCCAGACGCTGGTCCAGCGGTTGGTCGACGTGGCTGAAGCGCTGGAATGGTGCGGTCGGCAATCCGTTGTCACGCCAGACTTGTTTGGTGGTGCATTTGTCGAGCGAGATGCCGTGCGTGAGCACCTTCGAGCCGGTGTAGGGGATGGACAGCATCTCCAACACCGCCGGCACATGGGATTCGCGTGAATCACCGCGCAGCCCCTCGGCGATGTTGAAGCAGATGTCGGGCTGCGTCTCGCGCACGGTGTCGATGAAGGTTTCATCGGCTTCGAGGAAGAACGGGCTGTGCCCGCGCGCGCGCAGCGCGTCACGGAGGGCCTGTACGGTTTCTTCGGCGTCATACTCGGCCAGCGCGTCGGGTGGCGCGCCGGCCTCGGCTTTGACGCTGTGTTTGCGGTTGGCGACGACAGCAACGCGTAATCCCATGTTACCGCTCCACGACCTCGTGTTGGATGACGAAGGGTGAAGGTATATGCGGGATGCGCGCGTGCGTCTCATGCCAGCCTTGCGGCGCGATCTCGCGGGTTTGCCCGGAGAGCAATCCGGCGACGCCTTCCTGTCCGGCCTCGTTGCGGTGGCTCTGGCAATAGGGGCACGTTTGTGAATCGTGTCCTTGATAATCCTTCGGTTGCGTATATGCAGTGACGAAGCCCTCGTAGTTGCGGACGATGACCTTGCTGTCGGACATGCTCAGCATGTAATTGGGGAGGATCGGTACCTTGCCGCCGCCCTCCGGCGCATCGATCACGTAAGTGGGGATGGCGAAGCCGGACGTGTGCCCGCGCAGCGCTTCCATAATCTCCAGCCCCTTCGCCACCGGCGTGCGGAAGTGCCCCGCGCCGTGGACGAGGTCGCACTGGTAGAGGTAGTAGGGACGCACGCGGTTTTTCACCAGTTTGTGGTTGAGCGCCATGATGACGTTCGGGCAGTCGTTGATCCCGGCGAGCAGTACGCTCTGGCTGCCGAGGGGGATGCCCGCATTCGCCAATCGCGCCAGCGCCTGTTCCACTTCCGGCGTGATTTCCTTCGGATGGTTGAAGTGGATGTTCATCCACAGGGGATGGTATTTCGCGAGCATCGCCGTCAGTTCCGGGGTGATGCGCTGCGGCAGGAAGACGGGCACGCGCGAGCCGATGCGTATGACTTCGACATGCGGGATGGCGCGTAGGCGCAACAGGATGCGTTCCAGCACATTCTGCGGCAGCGTCAGGGGATCGCCACCGGAGAGCAGCACGTCGCGGATTTCGGGCGTGGCGGCGATGTAGTCCAACTGCTGCTCGTAGGAGGCGGAGTTGAACATCACGTGGCTGTCGCCCACCAGACGGCTGCGCGTGCAGAAGCGGCAATAGCTCGCGCACTGGGTTGTCAACAGCATCAAGACGCGATCCGGATAGCGATGCACCAGCCCGGCAACCGGTGAATGGGCATCTTCACCGAGCGAGTCAGCCATTTCCGCGTCGAACGGCACCAGTTCTTGTGCCGTGGGGATCACTTGCCGCCGGATGGGACAGTTGGGATCGTCAGGATCCATCAGGCTGGCAAAATAGGGTGTCACATCGACGTGAAAGTGGCCAGGTGCAGAAAGACCAGCAATCTCATCGGGGGTTAAATGCAGAAAGCGGGAAAAATCCTCTACAGAACTCAGCCGGTGGGCGAGTTGCCAACGCCAATCGTTCCACTGTTCGGGTGAAACGTTTTGCCAAACGTGATGCCAGCCACCTTTCCCAGGAGGCTCTTCTAAGTCCATACCGAAAAGTTGTTCTTCCATCTTGTTTCTCCTCAATTACGAATATTTAGACCCTAAAGGTCTCTCAGACCTTTAGGGTCTGGGTGAAATCCTGCTTCAACCAAGCAAACCTTCCAAGGCAACTGAGAGCTTGGGCGCCGGAATCCCCGTCAGTAGCGCCCGATTTGCACCGGCAGCCTCTGCCTGACGACAGTGTTGTACCGTCTCGGAGAGGACGACGCAGCGGATGGACGGACGCCGGGCTTTGAGCTGGCTGAGCACCGTCCACGCTTCCTCGCCGGGCAGGTTCGAATCGACCAGCACCAGCGCTAGTGGTTTGGTTTCGACCATTTGCAGTGCTGCTGCCGCTGTGTGTGCCTGTTCGACTGCCGCGACTTGTGGCAACGATTGCAGCAAAGTGACGAGACTGTCTCGCAGAGGACCGGGCTTAGCGACAATCAGAACGGGCATCGGTGCTCCCATAGCATATTTCCTTACGTGGCGCATAGCATCTCATGTCGAATTTATCATAATGCAGTCTGCTGGGGGCGCATCGGTCATAAGGACGGTTTTGGGGCGCGACAAAAGACGGATTTTTGAGGGGATGGGGTACATCAAATGACGTAGGGGAAAGCATAAGGGGCGCATCAGAAATCTGGATTTCTGATGCGCCCCTGGATGATTTGTAGTTATTTCACCTTTTCTATTCGTGCGGCCCAGCCGCCGCCGTTGGAAAGATGAATTTTCAAACAGTCGTCGGATGTTATAGTGATGACTTCCTTCTTGTAGTCAGTGGCTGCACGATCCGCATTGATGCCATCCTTGAAAACGACGGCCCGGTATGGGCCCTCTTCCAGGAAGGAAAGGTCCAGGGTCAAATCCCTGGCATCCCAATTGGTCATTGCCCCCACATACCAGATGCCATCCTTTTTGCGTGCAACGGCAACGTATTCGCCCACTTTGCCATCCAGGGGGACGGTCTCGTCAAAGACGGTCGGGATGCTGGTGATAAAATCGGTGCATTCCTGTTCCCGCATATACAGCGTCGGGCTGTCGGACAACATTTGGATGGGGACTTCAAAGACGACGTATTGTGCTAACTGGTGGCAGCGCGTGCCTTTGCTCATAGGGGCGTGATTGCGCGCCTTGAAGTCGGCCTGCGTCGCGTTGATCATTGCGCCGGAGGTGTAGTCCATAGGGCCGGCCATGTTGCGCGTGTACGGGATCGTCACCGCGTAGCGCGGCGCATCCATATCGGCCCATTTAAAGTTTTCCAGCCCGTAGACGCCTTCATAGCCTACCACGTTGGGATAGGTGCGTTGGAGGCCGGTCGGTTTGAAAATGCCGTGATAGTCCACCATCAAACGATACTCGGCGGCCAGTTTGGCGATTTCGTAGGTTGAAGCCACAGCGATCTGGTCATCCCGGTCGATAAAGTCGATTTTCCAGCCTTTGATACCCATAGCGGCGTACTTGGGGAAAACCTCGTGCATCTGTCGCGTGATGGCGTACCACGAAGCCCAGAGAATGACCCCGATGCCCTTTTCTTTGCCGTATGCCACGATTTCCGGCACATTGACGTCGGCATTGAGTTTCGTGAGGTCAGGGCCCTCCGACCATCCCGCATCGATGATGATATAGGTGGCCTTGTTCGCCGCGGCAAAATCAATGTAGTATTTGAAAGTCGGCGTGTTCATCCCCGCTTTGAAGTCCACATGGGTGATGTTGTAATCGTCCCACCAATCCCACGCTACCTGCCCGGGAACGACCCATGACACGTCGTCGAGCCGTGGCGGCGAAGCCAGCTTTTGAACGATGTCGTTATTCAGCAAATCTTTGTCCGCCTCGCTGATGGCGATGACGCGCCATGGAAGCGTGCGCGTGCCCTGGATTTTAGCGATGTAACCGGCACGCTTGGTGGGGATGAGGTTGATGCCGGCAAACCCGCCCACCCTCGTTTCCAATGGATAGGGGGCGTACACGCCCTGAAACCCAATCCCGGTCTGGTTGAGGTTCAAATACATGCCAGGGTAGTTTTCCAGATCGGCCTCAAGGATGACCACTTTTTTACCGCTTCCTACATCTACCAGCAGTGGCAATATCGCCAACGAGCCAAGCGTGAATTCCGACAGCTTTTGCTCCGTATAGGGCGATTCAAAGGATGCATTGAAGATCTGGCCGTCCCGGTAATCCCACAAATACGGGATAAACGCGTCATGGTCGGCGGTGAAATTGAAGTTAGCCTCTTCGTTTTCTACAATGAGTTCACCCGTTTTCTGGACAAAGAACCGGTAGGCAACGGCATCGTCGTAAACTCTGAAGTCAACACCGAAGTCATCTTCAAAGTGCAGGGTCAAGTATGTGTAGCGATCTTTGACAACGGCTCTGCGGAAGTTGATGGCCTTGAATTCTGTATCAACGTCCCCGACTTCAGATGATCTTACTGTGGCCCTGTACCCCAACACTTCGCCATTTCCGAGGTGTAGCGCCATAGATGAAGGCTTGAGGATAGGTTGCCCTTTGTGCTGAACCGACCAGGTTAATTTGTTGCCGGATTCTACCTGTAGAACGATGTTTGCATCTGGTGACTTGACCTCATAGCTCTGGTTCATTTAAAATCCCCCTCTTGGCTTTTAATTCTCTGGTTTGTCATCGAGGTCGACCAATCCCTCGCGCAGCGCGTAGAGCGCGGCCTGGGTGCGATTGGCCACGTGGAGCTTGCGCAGGATATTGCTGACGTGGGTGCGCGCAGTGCGCTCGCTGATGAAGAGTGTCTTGGCGATCTCTTCGTTCGCCAGGCCGCGCGCGACCAGCTTGAGCACATCGGCTTCGCGCTCGGTCAGCGGTTCGGTGGTAGG
>JBJYXQ010000619.1:0-7397 GCA_046260035.1 Anaerolineae bacterium | reverse complement strand
ATGAAAAGGTCTTTGGCCTCTTCGACAAAATCGATCCCGCCAGCGATGGCGATGGGGTGGGACTAGCCATTGTCAAGCGCATCGTCGAAACACACGGGGGAAAAATCTGGGTCGAATCGGAGGGTGCTGGACGTGGCAGCACGTTTTGGTTTACCCTGAATGCCGCGCTATGAGAGAGAAAGCCTACAGGAGACAAGCTATGTCAACGGAGCAAAACAACACCATCTTACTTGTGGAAGATAACTCGGCGCACGCCGAAATCGTCATTCGTAGTTTTCAGGATCACCACATTGCCAACCGCATCATCCATGTTTTGGATGGCGAGGCCGCGCTGGATTACCTGTTGCATCGTGGTCAGTTCGCCAGAGTGGAGAACAGCCCCCGCCCACGCGTGATCTTGCTCGATCTGCGCCTGCCCAAGATCGGTGGCCTGCAGCTTCTCCAGGAAATCAAAACGCACGAGGCGCTGTCCAGCATCCCAGTGGTGATTCTTACGACGTCAGAAGCTGAGCAAGATCTGACGCTAGCCTATGCCAACCACGCCAACAGCTATCTGGTCAAACCCGTGGACTTCGCTAAATTTTCGCAGTTGATCGACGAGTTGGGCCTTTACTGGCTAGAATGGAACCGGCAGCCCTGGAGTTAGATTCGAGCCGAAAACACGTTGACGATAGTTTGTGCTTTCTCCTACATATGGCAAAACCCACGAATTACGAATAGCGAATCGCGAGATCGTAATTCGCTATTCGTAACTCGCATCACAAATACATCGCGTCCATGTAGACCGTCGTAAAGCTCGGGTGGACGGTCAACTCGACATAACGAACGCGTTCGCTAATCTGAGCGGCCAGATGGCGCTGCTCAGCGGAGATCAGCATCTGTCGCGCGCCAGTCCCGGCAGCGTTCCCCACCTGCTTGAAGCGTTCTAGCGGCAAGGGCGGGAACATCCCAATGCGGATTGCGCTCTCCAAGTCGAGATAAGTGCCAAATGCCCCCGCGACGATAAAGGTCTCGATGTCCTGGGCCGTCAACCCCGCTTCCAATAGCAGCACCTCCACACCCGCGCGGATTGCCCCCTTCGCCAATTGGATCTCGTTGATGTCCCTGCGGGTGACGAGCAAATCGTGGCCGTTGCCCGTAGCCGGTGCAGGCGCGAGCAAGAATGCGCCACCGCCATCCCACGGGACGATGCGTGAGTGACCCGTTTGGAAGCGCCCGGTGCGCTTGACGATCTCGGCGGCGCGCAGTCCAGCCACCGCGTCAAGGATGCCAGAGCCGCAGAGGCCTACAGGCGGTCTACCGCCGATAGTCTGAATGCGCACGTCGTCACTCGTACGTGCAGAGTCGACCGCGTCTGCGTAGGGCGATATTCGCACGTACTCCACCGCGCCGGGCGCAGCGCGCATGCCCGCATAGATGTGCGCGCCCTCGAAAGCCGGACCGGAGGCGCAAGAGCAGCTCAGCAATTGCCCATCCACCGCCAGACTGATCTCGGTGTTGGTGCCGATATCGAGCGCAACGGTCGGTTTCTTTGCGCGCCAGGCATCCGTTGCCAGCAGCATCGAGACGTGATCCGCGCCAACGTATCCGGCGATGTTCGGCGGCAGGTACACCTTCGCGCCGGAGGCCAGCTTCAGTCCCAGATGGCACGCGCAGATGTCCAGCGGCTCGGTAACGGCGGCAATGTAGGGTGACTCGCCCAACTGCTGCACCGGCAATCCTGCAAAAAAGTGGTGAATGGCCGTGTTGCCTACCACCACGGCTTCGACGATTTGCTCGTAGCTAACACCCGCCTCTCCGCAGAGTTGGTCGATCAGGTCGTTCAGGCTTTCCATCAGCCGTGTTTGCAGCACGTAGCGTCCCTCGGGATGCTCATTGGCGTAGGCAATGCGGCTGACGACGTCCTCACCGTAGGCAATCTGCGGGTTCATCAGCCCCGCCTTGGCTAACGTGTGGCCAGTCATCAGATCGAGCAGATAGGCCGCCATTTTCGTCGTGCCGATGTCCACCGCCAGACCGAGCAATGCCTGCTCAGGATGCAGCACGCCGACAACTTCACCGCGATGATTCCGCCGTCGCAGCGCCAAGCGTACGGACCAGTTCTGTTCGCGTAGCTTGCCAGAAAGATCGCGCAGCACCGGCTGGTCGAAGAAAGGACGAGGAATATCCTGCTCGGCCAATGCGTCGGTCAAACGGACAGTGTCGGAGCGCAAATCGTGTAGCACCGGCACAGAAACGGTGAGGTCCATAGCCTGCACCACGGGATCAACGGCGATTTCGCTTTCCTGCCCCTCAACCTGAAGACGCTGTGGTGTGCTCAACGAAGCGGGTGGAATGTCGATCTTCACATCGCCAAGTGGTCGAGCCTGACAGGCCAGCCGGTGGCCAGCCGCCAGTTCTGTCGCACTGAATGCGCGTGTTTCGACAGGGGTAGGCGGTGTCAATTCACCGCTTACCAACCGGATGCGGCACTTGCCGCACGCACCCACACCACCGCACACAGCGACAATCTCTACGCCTGCGCGCTGCGCCGCGTCAAGCAGCGTCATGCCCGGTTCGATAAGTGTCCGGCGTCCAACAGGTTCCAAGTCCACTGTAAACTGCGTTTGTTGTTGATCTTCCACGCGTAAACCTCGCCCAATCGTTATTTTGTGGCTAAAGGGTAACACCTATTCTGTTGGCGTCAACCTGCCTACTGCATCTATGGTCTAGCAAGATATATCCCATCCTCCTTCCCGCGTACGGGAAGGAGGGAAAATCAAGGAGAAACAAATGTTCCGCACTTTTAACCAATTGGACACGCAATCTTAACCAATACGGTAAGAGAACGGGGAACTCTAGCGACATAAGAAGCGTCATGGAGACATAAGCGCCTAGAAGCGCGTGCGCAGAGGCGCATGGTCATTCAATTTCACTGTTAAGGAGGGAAATACAATGTTTACTAAGCGAATGCGTTTGATCACTATGTTATTAGCGCTGCTGGTGCTGGCTGCGCCAGTGACAGCGCAAGGACCAAGTCCACAGCACACCGATCCGACGTGGCAAGCGACGTATTGGAACAATGTGAACCTGGCAGGAGCATCGGTCTTGCAACGTGCCGAGGCCAACATCGACTACAATTGGGCATACAGCTCGCCCGCGCCAGGTGTCATCACCACCGACAATTTCTCGGCGCGGTGGACACGCTATATCGATGTGACACCCGGAACCTACCTGTTCACCGCCACAGCGGATGACGGCATCCGCGTCTGGGTGGATGACGCGTTGATTATCAATCAGTGGTACGAACGTCCCGCGACGACGTACACTGCCGAGAAATATCTCGGCGCAGGTCACCATCTCATCCAAGTGGAATATTTCGAAAAGGGCGGCCTTGCCGTTGCCAAGGTACAATGGCAGCTCAAGGGTCAGACACCGACCATCACGCAATGGCGCGGCGAATACTTCAACAATATCACTCTTGGTGGGACACCCGCGTTAGTACGTAACGACGCCGCGGTCAACTTCGATTGGGGATCCGGCTCGCCCGCGCCAGGTGTAGTGGGGGCGGATCGCTTCTCGGTGCGTTGGACGCAAACGCTCAACTTCACCGCTGGAATGTACCACTTCTCGCTCACAGTGGATGATGGCGCGCGGTTATGGGTGAACGGCCATCTTCTCGTAGACGCCTGGATCGATCAAGCACCGCGCACTTACACCAGCGACCTGTACATACCCACCGGGCAGGCGACCATCGAGCTGCAATACTACGAAAACGCGGGTGGTGCAGTGGCAAAGCTCTCGTGGAACGGCGGCGGGACAACGCCCACACCACCGCCTGCCGGGACCGTCATCCTAGATGAACGGGATGCAGGTTTCGTCAAGGGCGGTCCGGCCAGTGGGTGGCGCTATCAGAACGAGGGCCACAATAGTACCCTTATGTGGACAACGAACAACTACAACGCCAACTCAAACTACAACTGGGGACGGTGGTATCCATCGCTGGCGGCGCGACGGTACGAGGTCTTCGTCTACATCCCGGATCGTTTCACCACCACCGGGCAGGCGCGCTACTGGATCAACCACGCCGATGGGTACACGCTGCGCATTGTGAATCAATCGGCCTACAGCAACCAGTGGGTGTCGTTGGGCACCTATCGCTTCCGGGGAACCAGCGAGGACTACGTCTCACTGGCCGACGTGACCTTCGAGGCCACGCGTTCTCGGCTCATCGCCTGGGACGCAGTGAAGTGGGAACCGCGCTAAGTCAGGGATATAAAGGGATTTTTGTGGCGGGGCTGGGCCCCGCCACAAAAATCCCGCTCAAAAAGCCGCTTTAGTGGCAACGAGAATGATAAGGCCCTGTTCCAGTATTGCTTTCAATGGAAAATGTTGCTATAATATATATCATATAAAGGTCTTAATATTCTTTGTTAAAAACATGAGGAGAACAGCGATGAAGCAACGCGGAAACAAGTTTCCGATTTATGTCTTCTTCTGTGCGGTCATTTTGATCAGCTTGTTCGCGAGTGTAGTACCGGCGTTGGCGGCGGAGATGCGCTACACCGTCAAACCGGGTGACACGCTGTACAGCATCTCGCGGCGCTACAATGTCAACGTGAGTGAGTTAGCTACAGTCAACGGCCTGACATTGCACTCATGGTTGTACACAGGACAGCAGTTAGTGATCCCTGGCATGGCTGCCGAGCCCGCCCAACCCTCTACCTCCGCGCCCGACACAGAGCCCGCGCCCGCCACGGGCAACCTTTACACTGTGAAAGCAGGCGAAACACTGCTGACCATCGCTGCGCGTCACGGCTTGCGAGTGAGCCAACTGGCGGCGGCCAACGGGCTAGCGTGGAACACCTGGGTCTACGCCGGGCAACAACTGACCATCCCAGGTACAGCGACAGAGACGCCGGCAACCGATGACGCGTCAACAGCTGAAACGCCCGCGGAGGAAACACCGACAGAGGAAGAGACACCGGCAACCGCTTCGGATGGTGTCTACGTGGTGAAGGCAGGGGACAATCTTTTCCGTATCGCGTTGCGACACAATGTCACCCTGGCAGCGCTCAAAGCGGCCAACGGGTTGTATTCCGACATCGTCTACGTGGGCCAGCGTCTGACAATTCCGGCTCCAGGCACTACGCCGGTCGCAGCGCCTGCTGCACCAGCGACAACGTATAACGCATCATCTGGCGAGAAGTGGATCGACGTGAATCTCTCGACGCAGACAATCGTCGCCTATCAGGGGCAGACGGCAGTCTACTCGGCGCGCGTTTCGACGGGGCTGTGGGGAACCCCCACGGTCGTCGGCACGTTCTCCATCTACGTCAAATACCTCTCTACGCCGATGTCCGGTCCAGGATATTACTTACCAAACGTGCCGCATACGATGTACTTTTACAAAGGCTACGCGATCCACGGCGCATATTGGCATAACAACTTCGGCACACCTATGAGCCATGGCTGCGTCAATCTCTCACTGCCAGATGCAGAATGGTTCTACAATTGGGCACCGGTAGGCACGAAGGTGGTCACACACTATTGAGCAGAGCGTCGTCATACAAAACTCATCAGTTAGCACCACAAACACCCGGTGGCTTTATCAGAGATAAAGCCACCGGGTGTTTGTGGTAGATTGACGACAAGCCAGCCGTCTAGCTATGCCACCGCAGGTTCGAGGGATTTCTCCAATATATCTTCAACCTGGACTTTGGCTGTTTGCACGCTAATCTCTTGTGATATAGCAAGTTCCCCAGAAAGCAGGCGCATTGCCTTATCATAAATCCGCTGCCCCGGCATATTCAACTTTTTTTTATCGACATTGATTCTCCGCCATTCGAGGTCGCGGATAACTTCTGCTACCTGAGTCACAATGCCTGTTTGCAGTTTTTCCTTTAACAGTTTATAGCGTACTTTGTGCTCCATTGGCAATTCCTGCGGCACAGCCGTCAACGTTTCCCACACATCTCCAAGGCCTGCTTTCGAGATAGCTGGACGAAGCCCAGCATCCCCGGCCTTCTCGACTGGAATCATCAAGACGGTTTTTGTCCGTTCATCGATCATTTTTATCTTGTAACACTGCAATTGCTTTCGCAATCCTGGCATACGCCTCACACCAGTAACAATGCCAGCTCCCTTGGCTGGATGAACGACCGCATCACCAATTTCGAACATACACACCTCCTTCTCATTCACCTGATTTTACCCTTGGTACAAATAATGCCAGAATTTTCACGTAGAGCATACCCTTGTCAGCATTGCTTGTCATTCTACCCATTACTCTCGCGCACATTCAATGCAAAGCCGTGTTTCGGGGAGCACGGCCAGACGATCGGGATGAATAGGTTTCCCACAACGTTCACAAATGCCGTAAGTACCTTTGTCCACGTCCGCAAGAGCTTCTTGTAAGGTTCCAGCGCGATCCTCAAGTTGTTCCAGCAATGCCCGATTGAGTTCCCAACTGCTAATCCGAGGATCTCCCACGCCAAGCGCATAATCAGGCTTGTCGTCAAGGCTTGATTTCAGCGTGTCGATCTGATCTTCCAATTTCTCCAGCTCTTGTTCTAGCAATTTCTCTGATTTCTGCAAGTTCTTACTTCTCCTGATTGCTGTTTTTGCCTATATAGGGCATCAGACGGCGCACCCTACGTCGCATACCTTTGGGGGTTGCGGGTGCCATCTGATAAAACAAGCGTTTCCGCGATTTACGGCGGTTACGTCGGAAATGTCCTTGTCCCGATCGAGTACGCATTAACTTGCCCTTACCGCCCTTAGTGCGGCGGAAGCGCTTGGATGTAGCTTTATGTGTTTTTAGTTTTGGCATATGATCTCCTTATTTTGATATATTCAGTCATTCAGTCGGTTCAGCTTGCAAATTTCCTACACGCTCAGGGGGCAACAGATGCTTCCGGCTCAGTGAAATACGTTCACGCTCTCGATCTACACCGAGCACATAAACTTCAACTTCATCCCCTACATTTAGTACGTCACGTGGATGTTCTACGAAATCCCATGAGAGTTGAGAGATATGTAGCAATCCGTCCACACCACCCAGATCGACAAAAGCGCCATAACTGGTCAAGTTCCGAACAGTTCCAGTGCGAATTGCCCCCTCGTACAATTCCTCGAGCAAGGTCGCACGACGCTGACGTTGTGCTACACGCTCAGAAAGAACCAAACGGCGGCGACTCGGCTGAACTTCGAGTACAACCACATGCAGGGACTTGCCGATCAGGGCCATTTTCTCCGTCTGCCGCTTTTTACCGCGCATACCACGTGGCACTGCGACCAGGTGAGAGTTGGGAACGAAGCCATGTAGTTCACCCAACGTCGCTATCAGACCACCGCGATTGACTTCAAGAACCTCAACCTTGATGACTTCCTGACTCTCCTGTAGCGCCTTGAGCCGC
>JBJYXQ010000618.1:0-7650 GCA_046260035.1 Anaerolineae bacterium | reverse complement strand
GGGTAGGACTCGAACCTACAACCAACCGGTTAACAGCCGGTCGCTCTGCCAATTGAGCTACCAAGGATCAACAGGCATTATTATACGCAGAACGAGGATTTCGTCAAGGCGCATGCACAGCGTATACGTGAACGCCGAGAGCGATCTTAACGACGAGTGGCAGGTAGACCTGCGCTGTCAGTTCGCGGCACTCGTAAGCGCCGATATCAGGTCGAGCATCGCGGGTGCCTAACGAAGGTTGAGCGTGGAAGCAAGTGAAAACAGTATCGACAGTATAGCACGAAACGGCGTAAAACGTTTGCACATTTGTCTCTTCACTTTTATACTGCGTGTATAGATGGCGTTGTCTGTCAATTGTCGTCCGGCAAAGGTAGGTGCATAGTGAGAAACGCAAAATTTGTACGTAACTTGTTGCTTTTCGCCATTTTGTGCATCGGTATGTTGGCGAGCAGCGCTTGCGCCTCAAAGACGGTATCTCCACCGGCATCGCCGGTAGAGCGCACGCTGGCGAGTCTCGAAAAGGTCGACGACCATCCGCTTTACGTGATGCACTATGAAGGCGCATATACTTCTGGAGATGAGGATGTTGAGCGGGATGCTGGCACTGAGGGAAACACCCTGCCTTGGGCCTGCTCGTTGTTTGCAGCACTTGGCAATGCGGACGCGATGGTCTATGGGCGCAACTTCGACTGGGAGCACAGTCCGGCGGTGCTGCTGTTCACTACCCCACCCGATGGCTATGCGTCGGTCTCGCTGGTGGACATCGCCTATCTGGGATTTACGGCGGCAGAGGCACGCGACTTGACCAAGCTGTCGGCTGATGAACGCCACCCACTGCTGGACGCGCCATACTTGCCCTTTGATGGGATGAACGAGTACGGATTGACAATTGGGATGGCAGCCATTCCTGATAGCCCCATGCCCCACGATCCGGCAAAGAAGACGATCGGATCGCTCGGCATCATCCGCGAGATGTTGGATCACGCCCGCATGGTGGATGAGGCGATCACGGTGATGGAAAACTACAACGTGGATATGGGCGGTGGCCCTGCCATCCACTATCTGATCGCCGACGCGACGGGAAAGGCCGTGTTGGTCGAGTTTTACAAGGGTGAAATGGTTGTCATCCCAAACGAAAGGGCCTGGCACCAGGCCACCAACTTCCTGCTCAGCGCCGTCGCCGATAGCTCCCCAGAAGGCAATTGTTGGCGCTACGATAAAATCACGGCGCGTCTATCGCTGGTGGAAGGGCGACTTTCCACAGCAGATGCCCTTGCGTTGCTATCGGACGTGTCCCAGTCCAACACGCAGTGGTCGGTGGTCTATGGCATATCCACGGGCGAGATCAGCATCGCGATGGGACGCAACTACGACACAGTCCACACATTTCATCTGCTACACACAGAGTAGCAATGATTTTTAAGAGGAAGAGGATCCTTTGCCTTTCGGTCTGGTGAAATCGCTCATTGCACAGGCTAGCGCTAAAACTTTCGGAAGAACCCACAGCCCTGCCGAAAACCGAGCCTGTTTCGCCGTTGACGACGCCTCCTCCGCCGTAAGTTACGGAGAGAAAAACGTGGTGGGGATAAAGACGCGCCAGGGCAGCACTTCGATGGCGTAGACGCGGTTGAGGTAGTCGCCGCTCCAGCCACCGACGACGTAGAGCGACGTTTCGTGAACCGTCAGCCCCAGGTTGCGCCACTCGCCGACAATCGGCGTTTGGACGACTGTCCACGTGTCGGTTGAGGGATCGTAACGTTCGTTGAATCCCAGGTAGGTGGTCCAGCCGCCGCCTATTGCGTACACCCGCCCGCCGATGGCTGCTAGACCCAGGCCTCCGCGCGGCAGGAGCATCGGCGCGCAGCTTTCCCAACGATTATCTTCAGGGAGGTAGACTTCGCAGGTGGCCCACTCACGCTTGTCGTCGTAGCCGCCCACATAGAAG
This sequence comes from Anaerolineae bacterium, assembly GCA_046260035.1. GTDB lineage: Bacteria > Chloroflexota > Anaerolineae > B4-G1 > SLSP01 > DSWT01. Next base: position 5,705 of record JBJYXQ010000618.1, on the reverse strand, counting down.
ATGCGGTCGGCCAGGGTGGCCGCTGCGCCAAAGCCGCGCGCTTCGGCCGGACGCGCAATTTCCGTCCAGGCACCGGCACCGCCGCTGGCGGCACTATCGTAGACGTACCCCACGGCCTGGTATGTGCTCCCGTTCCATCCACCGAAGAGATAGGCTCGTCCTTTGTATCCTGCTAGCGCATAGGCGCACAACGGTTGGGGCAACGGTGTGCCCTCACTCCATGTGTCGCTCTGCGGGTCATAGAGATGGGTGACCGTTTGCGGGGCGCCGTTTGCGTCGCACCCGCCGGGGACAAGCAGACGGTAAGGATTACCGTCTTTATCCTGGAGTGCCACGATACTGACGTTTGCTAGAGCGGCTGGGCGCGCTGCTCCACTGTGCCATAGCGTCGTATCAATATCGTAGATGTCCAGTTGCCCGGTGGGACCGTCATCTTCGCTGCCGCCGACGACGTAAATGCTGTTGCCCCATGCTACGACGCCCATCCGTGCCCGGCGTACCGGCAGGGGCGTTAGCTCCTCCCAGCGTGCCCCACCGTTCTCTCCAGTAGCCGGGACATCGGCAACGTGTACGGTTGAGGTCTGATCGACCAGACCGCTGGCAGTGGGGACGGCAGCCTGTCCCGCCGGCTGCCGGGGCAAAACTAGCGCCACGATCGCCAGGATTAGGCCGGCTGCCAGTGCTGCCCAACGCGTGCGCGGCCAGGGTGGCAGCGCCGGTGTCTCCGGCTCAATCTGAGCTTCCTCTTCCGCTGAGACGTCTGCTTCGGCGCTGTCTTGAACATCAGTGATGCCAGGGACGGTGATCCAGCCCTCTTGCATTGCCAGCACCGTTAGTTCAGTGCGGGAGGATACGCCGGACTTGGTGAAGATGTTGCGCAGGTGTACCTTGACGGTGTTAGGGCTGAGGTAGGTGCGGACGGCGATCTCGCGATTGGTCAACCCGTCGGCGACCAATTCTACGATCTCGATCTCGCGTTCGGTCAGTGGTTCTCCAGGTTCAACGGGCATTCAGTGCTCCTGGCTTGGGAAATTCTACGCTCTCTTTACCTGCCAGTTTGTCTTCCACGCGCTCGGCGATAATCTTCAGGTGTTCGGGATAGTGGACAAAGTCCAGGTCATCGCCCGGTACAGTCAGCACGGGGCACATATCGAAAGTGGCCATCCACTCGTCGTAGAACTGCCCCAGGAGCGTCAAGTAGTCCGCAGAGACGCTGTTTTCGATCTCTCGCCCGCGCTGACGGATGTGCGAGAGCAACGTGGCAGGACTGGCCTTGATGTAGATGAGTAGCGCGGGCCGCGGCAGCGTTTCGATCACCAGATCGTAAAGTCGCCGGTAGGCATGGTAGTCACGCTCGGTCATATTGCCAAGGCTGTACAGCGCCCGTGCGAAGATGTGGGCATCCTCGTAGATGCTGCGGTCGATAATGGCCGACTGCGGCAGCGCCATCAGTTGGCGGTGTTGTTCGGCGCGATGGCCCAGGAAGAAAATCTGGAGGTGAAAGCTCCACGCGCGCATATCGGTGTAGAAATCAGCCAGATACGGGTTGTTATCCACCGACTCATAAGCGACTTGCCAGCCAAGTCGTGATCCTAGCCTTTCGGCCAGCGATGTTTTGCCAGCGCCAATATTGCCAGCGACTAAAATCAGATGTTTTGGCATAGGGGCTCCTAACTCGGAACTGAATAGGCTTTCGACGCCCGTTTCTCTGCTCGTTGTGCAAGAATTTGCATGGTCAGGGCCTTACGGTCCACAGAACCGTAGATAGACGACACGCCGCGTATCCGGACGCACCAAGGCCGTTTCGCTCAACCGCACACCGACCACCCAAAGGATGTGCCCATTGGCTTCGACCAGTGGCACGTAATCGCGCCACGAACGCGGTATTTTTGTGTTGATCAGCAAATCGCTCAAACGCACCGTGGCCTGGTGCATCCCCAGCGGTTGAAAGAGGTCGCCGCGTTGCCGGGTGCGCAAGATAGCGCCGATAGCTCTGCTATCGGTGACGCTGACTTCGTCACCGGTGTCGCTGGCTCCGCCAGCGTTTTCGCCGAGCGCATCGGCGTCCATCCATGCCACCAGAGGGTTGCAGTTGTTGGTGATGGCTTCCAGGTTCCAATGCGGGGCTTCCTGGATGTGCAAATGCCAGCCATTCGGCAGATCGATTTCAGCGGGTACGGGCAGGGGAATAGTGCTTCCCGGCATAAGCCAAGGGCTTTCTGGCGGCAGGTTCGCCAGGTTGCGGGTAACCTCCTCCTCACCGGCAATGGTGAAAGTCTCATAATCGATCGTCAAACGTAGCCCGTGTGGCAGGGTGGCCTGCGCGCCAGTTGTGCCCTGTTGGGCGATGCGCACCGCATCTTCCACGTGGACAAAACTTACGTCGCGCAAAGAATGACGTAGATTGTACGCCGCACGGCGGATGATAGCCCTTTGGATGGCAAGCGGTTGCGTTCTCCAGCCTTCCAGGTTGAAAACCAGCAGATCGGGAGTGCTTTTGATCAGCAGCGTATCCCACGCTACCGACACGAACTCGTGCAGCAAATCGTAGTCTGCGCGTACAACTTCAGCCAGATGGCGCAGGTTCTGCGCGAAGCCCGGGTTGATTTGCGCCAGATAAGGCAGTACCTCGTGGCGCAGGCGATTGCGGAAAAAGGTCGTATCCAGGTTGGAGCGGTCGAAGCGGGTGGATAACTGTTGCTCTGCGCAGTAGGCTTCAATATCGGTACGCGGGATAGAGAGCAGGGGGCGGATGAGCTTCATTTCGGGTACCGGTTTGGGGCAGGGCGTGAGGAGATGATAGTCGCGCAGTGGCGTAGCTGGCAGCATCCCGCGCAATCCTGCCGGTCCAGTTCCCCGGAGCAAGTGCATCAGCACCGTCTCGGATTGATCGTCGGCATTGTGGCCTACCGCGATGCGCAGCGCGCTGGTTTGCTGTGCGACCTGATGCAGAAAGGTGTACCGGGCACGGCGCGCAGCTTCTTCTAGTGCGATTTTCTGCTCTGTAGCCACCGCAGGCACATCGATTCGCTCGATGGTGCAGGGGAGTTCCCAGGCTTCGGCCAGCGCTGCGACGAAATCGGCATCGGCGTCAGCATCTGTGTCACGGATGCCGTGATGGAGATGCGCGACATGCACGTTGATGTCCAGCGGGTCAGCCAGTTGCTGCAGCACGTGCAACAATGTTACCGAATCCGGCCCGCCAGAGACGCCGACCACTACCCGCGCTCCAGGCTTCAGGAGGCGGTGAGTGTCGATGTAGTGTTGCACCTCGTGCAGTATATCCATAGGTCATTCTCAGACCCTAAGGGTTTTAGGCAAACGGAGTTTGCACAACCCTTAGGGTCTTGTCTTATTCAAATATTGACCACTGTGCCACAGTATTGGCATTCCACCTGCTTCATTCCTTTGTAGATTGGGGGCAGCGTGGCGTTGCATGAAGGGCAGCGGGTGGGTAACTCGGCCTCGGGTTCGGCGGCTTCGGCTTCCGTCTGTGCGGCTAGCAACTCCTGTGGTGGGGGCGCACCGAAGAGGTCAGCGGCAATCTGCCCGCTCTTCACCTGGCGGATCAGCGTAAGCCAGGCCTCATTCGTCGCTCCACCCTTGAGGTGAAGCGTCGCGTCGCTCGGCAGTTCGCGCGTGCGCTCGACGAAACTCAGGGTGAGCAGTTCCTGGCGTCTCAACCCGAGTAAGCCCGATTTCTTGTCATCTTTTTGCAATTCGTCGATCGCCCCTACTGGTGTGTCCCAGAGTTTTTCCTGGATGAGCTCTTTCTCGGAGGAGAAGAGCTTCCTTTTGATCACGCGTTCTTCTCGTTGTTCGAAAATAAGACGGCTATCGGTGAGGAATAACATACCCTCCGGCTCTTGATTGTCGCTCACCCACTGAGCCTTGCACACCGCTACGCCATGCTCATCGGGTAACAACTCGAAGGAGGCGCTGTCTAACGCGTCCAATAGTGCGCGCACTTCGCGCATTTCGCTTTGCAGCTCATTTATATCTTGTTCAGTGTTGCTAAAGGTCCCTTGCACGTTACGCTGTGCTTCGCTGATCTGATTTTCAAGCGCCCAGAGACGGCTGTCCACCGTATCCAGCAAGCCGGTATTGCGCTCTGCCTGACCGAGAAGCCGTTGCGTCTCATTGGCAGCGGTTTGCAGGACACTGCGCTGCTCCTGGAGCAGGCGATTGGCCGACGCTTTCTGCTGCGGCCAGCGCGATTTCACGGCTGCGGCACGCTCCTCCATAGTTCGCCCAAAACGATACCCGCGCGCGCGGAGTTCGGAGATCTCATGATCCAGGTCGTCGACTTCGCCGGTGACAGAGGATAGTTGATTGAAAACCGTACTCAAAGCGACCAGGCCAGCCAGTCTCTCCCAGCGCGAGCGCGCGTCGGCGAGTTGCTGAGCCCGGGCATCGGCCTGCGATGGCGTCGCGGCGGAAGATGCAGGAGCGGGTGCTGGTCTGGAAACCTTGCGGCCAGACGATTTGGGCCTGGAAGTCGGTTCGGGCGCCGATCTGGAAATCCGCGAGTGAACATTGACGTCGCTGCTAGAAGGCCTGCTCGACGGTCTCTTTTTGCCACCACTCTTACGGCCTCCAGAAGACGGTTTCTTGGCATTGCTAAAATTGCGGCCGGAACGCCTCGGGCTTTTTTTATCGCTCATCGATTTCCTCCTTATTGGTATAGAAAATGCGCCGGTTAATCTTGAAATTCGCTCATCGTGTGGCGCAAATATGCCTCCATAAAGGCATTTAAATCCCCGTCCAACACGGCCTGCACGTTGCCGGTCTCGTGATCGGTGCGATGGTCTTTGACCATTTGATATGGATGCAGTACATAGGATCGGATCTGGTTGCCCCAGCCCGCGTCAACATGCTCGCCCTTAAGTTCGTCGAGTTGCTGACGCCGTTTCTCTTCCTCAAGCTGCATCAAACGCGCTCTGAGCACGCGCATGGCGACCTCGCGATTTTGTGTCTGCGAACGTTCGTTTTGACACGAAGAAACGATGCCGGTGGGCAAGTGCGTGATGCGCACCGCTGTCTCGTTCTTCTGCATATGCTGGCCTCCGGCAGACGAAGCGCGATACGTATCGATCTGCAAGTCGTCGGGATCGATCACCAGCGGAGCTTCGTCCCCCAGGTCGGGCCAGACTTCGACGAGCACGAATGAGGTATGCCGCCGGTGGGCCGCGTCAAAGGGCGACAGGCGCACCAGCCGGTGGACGCCGCGCTCTGAGCGCAGATAGCCATAGGCAAACCGTCCGCGCACGCCCACGGTCACGCTCTTGGTGCCGGCCCCTTCACCCTCCATCATGTCGAGGATTTCGGTTTTGAAATGCCGGCTCTCGGCCCAGCGCAAAAACATCCGTAGCAGCATGCTGGCCCAATCCTGCGAATCCGTTCCACCGGCCCCGGCATGAATCGCCATAATAGCATCCCCCCGGTCGTAGGGGCCGGAAAGAAGCAGCCGGAATTCGGCTTGCCCTACTTCTTTTTGCAGTTCATCCGTTGTCTGTTCGAGTTCATCGAACAGGTCTTCGTCGCCGAGTGCGAAAAACTCCTGGGTATCGCGAATCTCCTGGCGCAGACCGCTCCAATACTGCACATCCTCCTGCACTGCCGCCAACCGCTGCATCACCTCGCGGGCATTGTCAGGATCATCCCATAAGTGAGGATCGGCGCTTTGTGCGTTTAGGGCCTCAAGT
>JBJYXQ010000617.1:0-1551 GCA_046260035.1 Anaerolineae bacterium | reverse complement strand
GTCGAAATGGGCAGCGCGGTAGAGGAATACCTGGGCGGTGGCGAGGTCAAGGTAGGCGACCGTGTGGGCAGTCTGATCTACCCGACGTACACGGATTACTGGGTGACCGACATCGCGCACGTCCAACCCATACCCGAGGGTGTCTCCTTCGAGGTCGGTTGCCTGTACGAACCGCTTGGCTGCGCGGCATGGGCGGCGATGCACATGGGCGTCAAGTTGGGCGACACCGTCGCGGTGAACGGTGTGGGCTTCGCGGGCAATATCATGCTGCAAGGCGCACTCAAGTCCGGCGCATCGTTGGTGATCGCAGTGGACGTGGTACAGAGCAAGCTCGACATCGCCAAACAATTGGGCGCACACGTCGTCGTCAACGCTGCCGAAGAGGACTCCGTGGCGGTGGTTACCGATCTGACTCACGGCGAGGGCGTGGATGTCGCGGCGGAGGCGGTGGGTGGCACGGGTATCGGCATTGTGCAGGCACTCGCGATGGTGCGGCACAACGGCATTATGGCGCTCTATGGCGACAACTACGCGCCGGTCAGCGAGTTCTGCTTCCACCGTTTCCACGAAGACGGGCTGGAAATCCGCAACCTCAACGCCGTCCATTACACCAAACTGCGCTCGGTGGAGAATATGCGCGAGGCGTATCGTGCCGTTCAGCGTGGCGTCTTCAATTTGGATGTTATCTTCGAGAATTCTGTCACGTACCGGCTGGACGAGATCGACGAGGTTTTCGCACGAGAAGCTGAGGCTCTGGATACGCAAGGGTCGTTGAAGACGATCATTGTCCCTTGAGGGCTTTTAACTTTCGAATCTTTTAGACAAGGAGATTTTACTATGGCTTTGACGATTGAATGGAAAGACCGGATTTACCATTGGTATGAGGAACTGCAACGCCATTTCTATCATCCACTGGGCGATGTGGCTCTGGAAGGTTTTGTCACGTTGGAACAATTAACGCCCGAAGAGGCCGCTGCCCGCGATTTTTCACCGATGCCGCCGGGGACAGCCTGGGGGGCGAAGTGGGCGTATGGCTGGTTCAAGGATAGCTTCGTTTTGCCCGATGCGGCTGCCGGGCAGCGCATTGTTTTGGCAGTGGACGTGGGCGCAGAGAGCATCGTCTTTGTGAACGGCGTCGCAGCGGGCGCGCGCGACCGCCAACACAGCGAGATCACGTTGGCGTTGGAGGGCGTCCCCGGCACGCGCTACGACGTGCTCGTCGAGGGGTACGCCGGGCACGGGCCGCGCAACAGTCACGCCGGACCGACGCCGCCCGACCGCGAGACCGTCCCCGAACCCGGCCCCACCCAGGCCGTCGTCGGTCAGACGACGTTTGGGGTGTGGCAGGAGGCGGTCTACCAATTGTGGCTGGATGTGATGACGCTCTGGCAACTGCGCGAGAACCTGGACGAGAATTCGCTGCGGCTGATGGAGATCGATGCCGGGCTGCGTGACTTCACGTTGATCGTGGACTTCGAGGTTCCCGAAGCCGAGATGCTGGCGACCGTCCGCGAAGGCCGCGCGCGGCTCAAGCCGCTGCTGGACTGCGTC
>JBJYXQ010000616.1:0-2440 GCA_046260035.1 Anaerolineae bacterium | reverse complement strand
TGAGCGGACCGATGGCGAGCCAGGCCTCGAAGGCTGGCTTGAACTCCTCGCGAAACCGGCCACGATAGAAATCAGCCAATAGCTGGTTCTCAGTGCTGACGGCCTCCAGCCAACTGGTGAAGGTCACCACGTCAATCAATGTGTCCTGACCCCCAAGGGTGGCCGTCTGGGAACTTTCCAGAAGCGTGGCGATCACGGCGTTCGCATTAGACGCCTGGGCGCGCGTCCACTGGGTAGCCTGGTAGCTGCTCCAGGCAGTCAACAGGCTGGCCAAAGACAGGATGATGGCCGCGGCTATTTCTGCCCATTTCGTCGACCTGTCAGATGCTTGCTGTGACATTATTCCTCCTGGTTTCGATGGCGCTGCTTGATGTGCCGCACATTATACCAGATTGGCCCAGCGTCCACGAAAGCGGACGGATGGTGGTGAGGACTAGAAACCCGATTTCTAGGGTCGCCGCATCCGAATGATCCACCACCAGCTCTTATTGTTCGGAGAGAACCCATTCAACGCCCAAAGCTTCAGTGCAACTCATGTCCGGTTCCTGTGCCGGGTCGCCGAGAAACTGGCGCTTAACGGCTGTCGGGCATTCACCGAAATTGCCTATCACACTATGCAAGCCGTTGGGCACAAAAAGATAGAAGCTGTTCGGCCAACGTCCGTGCGCTTCCGCGACCCAGTTGGGAAACGTCGAATCATCCCATTCTCCACTGATGAACAAGGCTGGGTAATTGCTGCCAATTGGTTCATTGCTGTCGGCAGGTACAGCCTTTGCCGGTCAGACGCAGCAGTTTTCTACTGCCCGCGGGATGCGCTCTTTGGCTTCATCCGTTTAGAATTCAGGCATGCCTGCATGGCGCATTTTCGTGCCGATGGTTGCCTGATCCTCTCCAAACAGAGATGTTTCAGATTTCCTCAGGACCGCAGAGCTCATTCATAATGTCACGGCTCTCTTGGATGGAAACGTTGTGCATTTGTGGGTAAAGGTCATTGCGCCGGTGCTGGTCGGGGACGGACGTGCAGGTTCGGATCTAACATGTCGTAAACGACATCCGGGGGTGTATATTCATCGCTTGTGGGCAGTGGCAGGGTCCCATCTGTCACACCTATGAAGGCGTCTGTCTTGCCCACTTCTAAATCAGAAATCATTTTGGGTAGCTAGGGGATGACGTTCACCCAGTTTGCGTCCTGGTCCACAAAGGGATAGATAGACTGGACCAGCCGGTCCCCATCGAGCTCTGTCTCATTCGGCAGCGGAAAAACAGAGTCAATTATCAAAGTGCGTATCAGCGACTCTTCTGGGAAATCACGTGCTATGGTTTCGGCCAGCCAGGTGCCATAAGATATGGCGTACAGATTGAAATTGGCATACCCATACTCTTTATGCAAGGTATGTAACAGATCGACGGTGTCAGCAGGGGAGGCGGAACTGGTAAAGTTTGACAGCTCTACCCCCTGATCCCACAGGCCTAGCACACAGTCAACCTGGTAATTGTCCTCTGGAATGGTATCCAATCCGGTTTCGGTCAAATAGCGCGCCAACAGGTCTGCGCGGTGTTATTCGTCAGGGGGTGGCACGACCGCACAGTCTAGCTGGGGAGAAGAGGCGCCAACGCCACGCTGATCAAACAGGATGATGTCGCGGTCTACACGCATAGGACCAAAGCGATCAGCCATCTCCGCGAAAGCATCGGGATACAGCGCCGAGTTACCAGGTCCGCCGCCGAGCAGCACAATGGGGTCAAAACGATGCGATTCGCCCGTGCTGGAAAGAATGGCATATTTGATTTCTATTCGGGCACCGTCCGGTTGATGTCGATCCTGCGGCACGACCATCACGCCGCAGGAATAGGATTCGCGTTCACTTTCGCCAATGCCGGGATTGTAGGTTTCACACGGACGGTTCTCCAGGATCGGAGTGTAAGTCATATCCGCCGGCGGGAGGGATGTGGCCGTGGCCGCCGCTGTTACAGTCTTGGCTGGCGCTGGCGTACCCGCTACCTCGTGTCGCCGGCAGGCGGAAATCAGGTTGAGCATCAACGTGAAGATCAAGAACGTCATTGCTGAATTGACCAGATCCGTGCGAACGCGTGCCTTTGGCCAGCAGATTCTGCGAATCCTGGCTTCAGTTCCGGTTCTCTCCATGTCCAATTCCTCGAATCCAGATTCTCGCAGCTTTCGTAATGCCCCCGTTTGAGCAACTATGTTCGTCTTGGCCTGTCTCTGCGACGGCGTCAAGCTCGCTTCCCGCCGCCTAGGTCTCGGTGTGCCGTTTGCCCAATTCCAGGGCCAGCGGGATCACGATCAGCAAGACAATCAACGAGTAGACCACCACCATCACAACCTCATCGTTGCCGAAGTTCATGGTAGCGACCACCATCGCCGCGGCGATGTTGCGCTGCCCGGCGCCCAGGCCCTGTAGCCAGTCACCGGCTTTGC
>JBJYXQ010000615.1:0-2628 GCA_046260035.1 Anaerolineae bacterium | reverse complement strand
ATCAGCTGCTTATTGATACTCATGAAGAACAATTGACATGCAAAGAGTATGACAGTGCCGTTGCCTACTGGAGGTCGAGCCGGAATCAGCCGCGCGAAGAGAAACAGAAGGCATGGCGCAAGCTTTCCGCACAATATGGCCCGAGGCGGGCGGCCTTTTTGGCGACATGGCCCCAGACGCATGATTTTCACGGCCCCTTACCGGATTTCAGAACGGTGTCGTGGGCCGCGACTCCCAAGTTACGGGCACTGCCGGATCGGTTCCTGGTCTGGGCCTACCGTTTCGATGGTTCGGCCAACTATTTCGCGCTTTCGAACCCTGTGAAAAAAGAAAACACGGTGATCGCTTCACCGGATGCGGCCGCAGAAGGGCTTTTCGACAACAAGTCCAGATGGATGGTTGACTTCGCTCGTGCGAAGACAGACGGCTTTGCTGTAGAGATCGATGTAACCAGTGATGACATTGAACTGGGATTTGATCGGGTGATTGCCACCGGCGTGAAGTGGTCCAATGCAGATGATGGCCGTAAAGAAATCGAGCAACTGCTTGAACATCACCGATATACGAGCGGGCTTGCCTTTATAGAACCGGGAACGCCTACAAACAATACCGAACAAGCACCTTCCGCTTTTTCTTCGAAAGAAGATCACGAGGCTTCCTATGCGGTGGAGATCGAAGGCCCGGAAAACTGGGATCCGAGGACGCAAGGCGTGCTGCGGCCCAATGCCAATCGGCTGTCACGCGCGCTTGGAATCTTCCCGGATGCATTGCGTTACGTTTACGGCGCTGGAAAGATCGGTGAGTCCTTCGCGCGGGAGATGAATACAGTCACATGGCCGGTTATCGGGGACTATTACTTGCAGCACCTGCTGCCCGGTGTGCTCAATGCAAACCAGTTGGCTGACGTTGCGGTACATTTCCGAGATTTCGTGCGTGGCGCCGGACCACTGCCCTCACTGCGCATTGGAAAGCAACCCTACGGAATTCTTCCGGTGACCCGTATCTTGCCAAGTGAAGGCTCTTTCCAAGGATGGGCACCCTGGAGCGGCGATGCAGGCGCGAATGTTCATTTTGATCGCGCACTCCACGGGATCGTCACGCGGTTTTTCATACAATGGCAAGCTCTTGCACAGGACACCGATAGCGTTCCGCGTGTTGGCCGAAACAACGAAGATCCCGATTCCACACTCTTGCGGATTCTTGCCATGGAGCCTCACTGTGTAACCTACCGGGCGCGTCCATTTGTGAGTGAGGCGTTTATCTCCTGGCTGATGGTCGTGCTGCGAAACTACGCCTTCGGCCCAAACACCATCTCCGGGCAGGACGCTCAATCGCCCATCGAGTGCATGTGGGAATGGTCCCAGTCTTGGAAAGAAGTTCAAGAACGCATCGTGGCCCTGCTCTGCGAAATTTCAGGGATAGCGGCAGAAGCTTTTGAAAAGCAGCCAATAGTCAACTCTTTTGCCTGGTTTGATGGCAGCGATGAGCCGATACCCTTCACCCGGGATGCGGAAAACGCAAACCTGCATCCGTGTATTTACCTTCAGGAGTTGAGCACAAAGGCCAAGACTTCGGCCGACACCCTTTTAGCGCAGGTCGCCGAGCTGGCCATTAAGCTGGCGCCAACACCAGCGGCTCGCGAAGATATTATAACATCTCTTGGTAAACTTTCGACATCGAGCATCCTCGACTTTTTTAATCACGTTAGCGACGCCCGGCAGATTGTCCAGCGCATCAAGGACGATCCCGCCGTCCATCCGGAACGCCGCGGTTACGGCGTCCGATTGAGTCTGGCAAAAAGGATACTGAGAGAAAGGGATCTGCTCGGCGGCTTCACGTCTGTGCAACAGATTGATGCCATCACCGGCGTCGGAACCGACACGATGCACGACATCGTTCATTCCTTTCAAGATTTTAAAGAACTGCCGGATATCGATCGCCTCTTTCGGGAGTCCTTGGACCTGACAACGCATCGCGTGGATGCTTGGGTCACCTCTTTTGCCACCAAACGCTTGGATGGAATTAGGGCGACACAGGCCGGTGAAACTGGAATTCATATCGGTTCATTTGGCTACGTCGAAGACCTAAGACCTCGCGACAAAGGCCGCAGTCACGGCTATCTGCACGCCCCTTCCGGCGCCCATGCGGCAACGGCGGCGGTGTTGTACAATGGTTTTCTCACCCACAATCCACAGAATATGAGCGAGGCCGATGATTCTCCCCAGGACAACCCATTTCGAATCAACCTCACATCGGAAAGGGTGCGTTACGCCCTTCGGGTGATGGAGGGTGTTCGGCAGGGACAGTCCCTCGGTGCACTGCTCGGATACCAATTTGAACGGACGCTCAAGGATAAGGACCTTGCCCTGGCACGGTACATAGATGACATCCGCGACTTGTATCCCATCGTCGCCCGCAAACTGACTTTGGAATCGGAAGCTGATATAGAGGACTCTCCGGAATCGGCGCAATTGGTGGCTGCCCGGAATGTTGTCGATGGTGCTGCTTTGGCCAGGGATTTCCGGAAAATCCGCGACATCGAAACGATTGACGATATTCCGGACCACGCATACCACTGCAGCGAAATATTTTTGTAGACCTACACCCAAAAAGTGTGTATGCTTCCAA
>JBJYXQ010000614.1:0-4950 GCA_046260035.1 Anaerolineae bacterium | reverse complement strand
AATTTGGTGGCGGCATCATCCCGCTTGGTGTCCCTCTGGAGGTAGTCCAGGCGTTGGAACCGGGTGAGGAATTCTACCTGATGGAGAAAAACAACCAATGGGGCGGTGGTGTGTTCTGCCGCGACCCCGATGGCGTCGATTGCATCGGAGAAGAGCCAAGCAACGCCAACGCGCATCGTGGGTGGTTGAACCTGAACTTCATCTACAATACAGCACATCGCACGGCCAACGACTCACTCAACCGCTCTTTCGAACAAAATGTAGCGAATAAAGGGTGCGGCAGCGATCCGGCCAAATCGGTCGACGACGGTCTGCAAGGGTGGGCCGGCGACGACAAAAATCCTAAAGACGGCCAGGCTGACTGTCCCTATCCCTTCCCTATCATCGCAGGGACACCCGGATTCGTTGACGGGGACTTCATCCACGGTGATCCCGGTGCGCGCGAGTCCACGCTGATGGACGTAAAGGCCACCTATGGTGGAACAATCGCCTACGTTCCCATCTTCGACGTCATCTATATGGGCGATTATATGGCGACCTATTTCGACGCACCGGAGAACCCGGTACCGGATGGTAGTCTCAGCGGCGACCACTGGCCAAACGCGGGCGGTGGTGGGCACGCCTTCTTCTACCACATCGTCGGCTTTGCCGCCGTTTTGCTTGACGGAAGCTCGCCTCACCACACACTAGGAGGGACATTCCAGGAAGCGCTCGTCGGCGATAGCCAGATCACGCCAGGCCAGGGCTTCAGTGGCAGCGGCGGCGGTCCAGGCGGCACCGGCTGCAACCCGTATGCTATCACGGGCGTGCAGCTCTGGGAGTAACCGAGACAGACTCTAAAACCTTCCGGGAGGCAAGGATAGCTTCCCGGAAGGTTGAGGGGCGCTAGTCTGTTTGCAGCGTTCCCAGGAGTTTCAAATGATGGAGACAGCGAAACGGGGGAATAAAGATCGCGGGCAGGCGTTGCTCGTGCTGGCGTTTGGGCTACTGGCGTTGGCAGCCTTTGCCGGGCTGGCCATTGACGGTGGACGTCTCTACGTGGAGCGCCGCCAAACGCAAAACGCCGCTGATGCGTCAGCGTTGGCTGGTGCCAGGGTATTGGCCGAGTTCATTTCCACGTGCGCCAGCGCCGATATCGACAACGATAACCGCGTCGCTGCAGCCGTCGTCAACATGGCAAAGTACAACGGCGTCGATCACTTCTCGCCGGATGGCGACATCGAAGCCTGGTACGTCGACGCCGATCTGCGCCCTGTAGGTCGCGTGGGGTGGGCCGTCGGCATTCCGAACAACGCCACAGGCATCAAGACCACACTGACGTTCAGCGATACCGCGACCTTTATGCGCCTTTTTGGTCGCTCTAACCTGGTGAGTACGGCGGAGGCGCTGGCAATGGTCGGCCCGGTCGTGCAGACCCAAAGTGGCGGTGGTATCCTCCCTATTGCCGTGCCGGAAGCCGTCGTTGCCACGTTCCAGGTCGGCGAAAAGTTCACTGTCTTCGACGATGGCATGTTCTGTCGCGGCGGGAATCCCGAATCGTGTTATCTGCCCCCAAGTGACAAAGGCATCACCAAAACAGAGGAGCTCAGTCCTGGCGCTTTCTACGGCTGGCTGAACCTGAGCCACGTCTACAACAACGCCTATTGGAGTGGGGGGCCTTTGGATCGTGCCTTTGGACGTGGGTTTGGCGCAAGTGGCTGTAAATACAAACCCGACGGCAGCGTAGACGTAGCGAGAACTGGCATGAAAGGCTGGCTGAGCAGAACGTGCCCCTATCCCTACCCGCTATTTTCCGGGGATGTCGCGGAGAAAGAGGGGGACTACATCTACGGCTATACCGGCACGCGGACTGCCGCCCTGCTCGAACTGGCTGCTAACTACCACAAAGGCGATATCCTCTACTGGCTCATCTTCGACAAGGTCTACACGGCCAAAGAGATGGAGAAGACCTTCCCGGGTCAAGCGCCGGCTGTAGGCTGGTTAACCGCAGGTGGGCCGACACACGCCTCCTACTATCACATCGTCGGCTTTACAGCAGTCGAACTGGTCACTATCGACACCAGAGGCGACGACAAATCGATCACCGGCGTCTTCCAGAACGTGGTGCTGGGAGAAGGCCTGATCGATCCCGGCTCAGGTATGGGCAGTGGCGACAAGGGAACCTGCCGCTTCCCAACGTTGATTGGCGTCAAACTGTGGAAGTGATGGACTGTGTGTTCATCACAATGACGCGAATGGATATCCTCAGATAACTTTGCGATAAACCCGGTGGTTTTTGTACATCTTCCCCCCGACGTTCTCTAGATCGTGGCGCATCTGAACTGCACTCTCCGCAACCTGCGTGAGATCAGCGTGTGCGAAATGGTACGATTGCAGCGTGTCCTCCATTTCAGCATAAAGCAACGCATTCCCCCCCACACCATGAAAATCTGGCAAGATGCCAGCACCGTTCAACGCAATCCATGACGTGCGGCGCATCTCCAACAATAGATCGGCGATAGCCCACGGCGTCAGCCGCCCCTGTGCCCGCTGCAAAGCCGCCGATACATCGGGGAAGCCAAAGAGAAAGCCAACAATCTCATCCTTGTGCATAATGACCTTGATCAGCCGCGCATCCGCGACCATGATGATATTGTTGACCACAAAGTTCAGTTCGTTATCGCTGAGCGGGTAATATTCCCAGTTGTTGACAAAGGCTTGATTGTACGCGTCGCCTAACGGTTTGATCCACTGCCGGAGATGCGCTTTGTTCTTGAAGGGCATCACGGTCAAAGAGGCGCGCTCTTTCACCCGCTCGGTGATGCGACGGACGCGCTCGGGCAACTGAAAAGTCTGGGTGTTCAGATAGCAAGAGACGAAGTCCACTTCCTTTTCGAAACCTAGAGACTCTATGAGGCGTGGATAGTAAGCGTAGTTATAATTCATCATCGTCATCATCTGGCGATGCTCGTACCCTTCGATGAGCAGCCCGTAGCCATCCAACGGGCCAAACCCTTTAGGACCAACGATAGTATCCAGCCCACGCGCTTTCGCCCAGGCAAAAGCACGCTCGAACAGGGCAGCGGCAGCCTCAGAGTCTTCTTCACACTCGAACAAGTAGAACTGCGCCTGCTTGACCTCGTGATAAGCGTTATATGGGCGATTCTCGATCACAGCGACCCGCCCCACGGCTTGTCCGTCGCGCCGCGCTACAAAGAAGTCCGCATCGGAGTGTTCGTAAAACGGATGTTTCTCGCGGTTGAGCATAAGCGCAATATCCTGTCGCGGTGGGGGAACCCATTGCGGATGGTGATGATAGAGACGATAGGGAAGCGAGACAAAGCGTCGCACCTGCGATTTGTCGTGCGTGTTTACTTTTTCGATAATGAGAGGCATAATGACATCTCCTTAATGAAGCTGAACCCTGTTTTACACACACGGGAAGATTTGTCAATGTGTCTGAGAGGCTACACAACTTGGCACGCCATCGTAAGCGAAAAAGCGTCATTTTTGAAAATATCATCACCACCATATCGACGAATTTCATCAACCTGCAGCCTGATGAAATCGACGACGAAATCAACCGGGCACTGCGCGCCATCAGCCAGGTGACACGCGTGGAACGCAGTTGCGTCGTCCTCTTTTCCGGCGAGGCAGACCGCTCGGGTGAGATCCGCCCGGCAACCTGCACGCACGCATGGAGCGCACCAGAGATCGTAGCGCAGAATCGCCCTCTCGACACCATCTCCGCGACGACCTGGCCCTGGCTCCATGCGCAGATCGCACGCGGAGCCATTGTCAACGTCCCACTCGTTTCCGCGCTACCCGCCGAAGCCGAAGTCGAACGGCACGTGTGCCGCGCCCAGGGCATCCAATCGTTCGTCGTCATCCCGATGACCTATCGCGGCGCGGTAGTGGGCTATCTCAAGTTCGACGCCCTGCGCACGCAGAAGACCTGGTCCGACCACACCATCGCCCTGCTCAAGACCGTTGGAGAGATTTTCGTCAACGCACTGGAACACAAGCGCGCCCAGGAGGCGCTCCAACGCGCCAACCTCACACTGGAGGCGCGCGTCAGAGCACGCACACAGGAAATCGAGCGACGACAACGCGTGGCGGAGGGGCTGCGCGATATCCTGGTGGTGCTCAACTCCGATCGCCCCATCAACGAAATTCTGGATTACCTGGTGGCGCAAGCGTGCGCGTTGTTGGATTCCAGCGCCTGCGTGCTTTACCGCGTGAACCAGGAAGAACAACGCATTCTTATTGAAGCCAGCTTTGGCCTGCCAGAACCATTCCTCGCCATTAAAAGCCTGCCACTGCTCGCCTGGGGCTTTTTAAGCCACGGCGAACCGGGCAGGCCGATGTTCGATCGGCAACCTTATGCCATCCCAGATCTAGTTTCCGGCGACGCTGAGTCGTTCCTGACCTTCGCCGCTGACGAGCAGGATGCTGCGCTGGCCCTCGCCGTGCGTGAGTGGCACCAGACTACAATCGATCATTACCGCGCGCTGCTCACCGTGCCGCTGGTGATCAAAGAAGAATTCTACGGCAGCCTGGGGTTCTATTACGCCGATCCGCGCCAGTTTTCGGAAGAGGACATCCGGCTAGGGATGAGCTTTGGCAATCAGGCCGCGCTTGCGATTGAGAACGCTCGCCTGCGCGTGCAAGCTGAACAGGCCGCCATCCTCCAGGAACGCAGCCGGCTCGCCCGCGACCTGCACGACTCGGTGACCCAGCTACTCTACAGTCTCACACTGTTAGCTGAAGCCGGACGACGGCTGGCCCAGAGCGGCGATCTTCAACGTGTAGACGAGGCGTTGGCACGCCTGGGTGAAATTGGGCAGCAAGCGTTCAGGGAGATGCGCTTACTGGTCTACGAACTGCGTCCGCTGGCACTGAATCGTGCGGGGCTTGTCCGCGCACTACAACAACGCCTGGACACGGTCGAGCGGCGCGCCGGCATTGAGG
>JBJYXQ010000613.1:0-7458 GCA_046260035.1 Anaerolineae bacterium | reverse complement strand
AATAATTTCGGTTTTTTTCGTTAAGCCACTTGGTTATTAAACGATGATGCCATTATGCACCCCGAAGACTGTCAAGCATGGCTCCGCCCGCCCCGTGCGTCAAAATTTTGAAGTCCGCAAGCACTGAAATTCGGCTCTTTACAGATCAATAGCTAACTCGCGGACTTTTCAAGCGTTTGGATGGCGTCATTGCCTAATCAGAAGAAACAACTAATCTTAAATATATGTTAATTGCCCTATCTGTGGGGGCAAAGGCGCGGATTGGATTTTATCCAAGACGATATTGATCATTAAACAAGAAGTGGAAAAATAGAAAGGTGCATCGTCGGTAACATCCCTTGCAGAGGGATATTTACCTTTCAGCGCTTGTGGCGCCAATCGTTTCTAAAGGACAAACAGCATGAACATAATTCTCAAGAAGTGCCAATGCGCTGCATTATTTGGAATCGCCATAATCTTGAGTGAAGTACCATGCGCGTACGCTGAGCCCAAGGCTCTGTACTCCATAGATTTCACTCAGAAAGAGAACATCGATGCATCCACATGGCTTAAACAGCAGGGATTCGATGCGTTTCTCGATGCAGAGAGGTTAAATTTGAACTTCGAGAATGAAGGGCTACGCATCAGCACGAACGAAAATTTGACAGCCATGTTCGGATTGAAGTTTGGCAACCCAGATTATGTCCCCGACGTAGATCATGTTGTTATCGAATGGGGTGTAAACCGTTTTCCCATCGGCGCAGACTGGGAACAAGGAATTAAACGGGTGCCCATTGGCGTCATTTTCAGTTTTGGCGACAAGAAGCTGAGCAGCGGACTGCCTTTTGGCATCGAGGCCGCTCCCTATTTCCTCAGTGCGTTCATCGGTAAGAATGAACCGGTAGGCAAGATGTACGTCGGTGCCTTATACGCGGAAGGGGGACGCTATTTCTGTGTTTCCAATGGCGCGCCTATAGGACAAACCATTGACACCAAATTTGAAGTCGACAAACGATTCAAAGACGTTTTCAAACAGGATAAGACACCGCCCATCACAGGCGTTGCATTTGAAATGAACACCGATGACACAAAAGGGGGTGCTGAAGCATTCATTAAAAGGATCGTATTCTATTCAAAAGGATGAAATGCGAATTTCTTCTATGAACCAAGCACGTCGCGAAGAATCGTGCTGGGAAATACGGTTATTCCCAACGGTAGCACATGAATTTTTCAGGAGCCGTACTTGAAGGGCCTGTGTTCGATAACGGGTACCACGCATGAATCGCCTTCGTATGGTTTTGCACCTGTCTATCCTCCTGCTCGGTGACAACCATCGACGACAGATGGCTCAAGAACCGACGTTCATACGGATAAGGTGCAGGACAATGCAGGCCGCCGCGCCGGCCACCACATCATCCAGCATGATGCCGAGACCGCCTTGCACATGCCGGTCGATCCAGCGAATCGGCCATGGTTTCCAGATGTCGAGCAGGCGGAACAGCGCAAACCCGGCCAGGACCCAGCCCCAAGTCACGGGTACGAGAAACATGGTGATCCAGTAGCCGACGAACTCGTCCCAAACGATGCCGCCATGGTCGTGCACACCGAGGTCATGCGAGACGCTTTGACAAAGCCAGACACCAAAGGCAAAGGCGAAAAACACGCAGACTGCATAGAGCCAATGCGGCAGCTGGCTCAGGGGGAGGTAAAGGGCGATTGCGACGAGAGTGCCGAACGTGCCCGGCGCAAACCTGGAGAGCCCGCTGCCGAGACCGAATGCGAGAAAATGGCGCCAGCTGCTAAATACTTCCGAATTGACGGCCGGCATCGCTTCTTTTCCGGTCAATGTAAATTGCCCTCGGGCTAGGCTTGCATAGTGAGGTATCGCGCCGGCGCTGCGGTCATCAGCGACTGCAGAATCTCGAGAAAATCGTGGAGGTCTTCGTCCGTCAGTTCTCCCATAACCGCGATCTGGAAGTAGTCTGGCGCCAGCGGCGGCTTGCAGGCATAGATGAGGTAGCCATGATCCTTAACGGCTGAGTAAAGCGCGTCGAAGCCGAGTGCTTCCGGAACGCCGACCGTCAGAATCGAGGCGGCTTCACTCCCCGGTGGCAACGGCAACAGAGGCAACCCCAGCCGCGCCATTCCCGCCGCCAGTATTTCACGGTGCCGCCAGTAGACGCGTCGTCGCTCATCGATGCCCCGATCAAGGAGTTCCTCAAGCGCACGGTCGAGCGCAAGGAACAAGGGCACAGAGGCTGTGAATGGCATCTGGCAGTTGGATTCCATCTGGTCATGGAAACGATGCAGGTCCATCGAATAACTGCGCGGGCGCGTTAGCCTGGATGTTTCGAGCAGGTCGCGGCGCACGCAGACAAGGCTGAGTCCTGGCGCTGCATGCAGGCATTTTCCGGAGGTCGTGATGCACGCGTCGATCCCGTCGCGCGTTACATCCAGGTCCTCGACGCCTGCGCTCGACGTGGCGTCGACGATCAGTTTCATACCGTGTTGCTGCGCCAGTGCACCGACAGCCGCCACCGGGTTGAGCAGGCCCGCTGACGTCTCATGGTGGGTCATCGCCACCGCAGTGAACCCGCACTGTCGCTCTTCCGCAATGACCGCCTTGATGTAATCCAGATCGAACGGTTTACCGAACCCGAAATCGACCGTGGTGTGGGGGATCTGGTGAACCTTCAGGATCTCCACGATACGGGCTCCGAATGACCCGTTGACGGGCACGAGCACCCTGGCATCCGGCGGCAGGAGCGAGGCACACACCGCTTCAATTGCAGCCGTCGCGGGCCCCCCGATGAAAAGGATGCTGTGCTCATCTCCAGAGCGGAAGATGTGACGGCTATTGTGCCGCACACGCGTAACCAGCTGCGAGAAGCGCGTATCGCGGTGTCCTATCTCGCAGTCGGCAAGTGCTGCCTTGACGCCAGGGGATAACATGACAGGACCCGGACAGAGCAGGATTTCGGCCCCGCGCCGCGTAGTCGTTGTGGATATCGTTTTCACTCCATCTTACCCCCCAAACCTATTGTATAGCGCCAGCCCGTCAGGCAACTGACGGCCAGTCCCATACCCAGGCCCACAAGTCCTATCCAGTGCACCGGTGTCACGACCCGCGCGGGTATATCGGGCAGATTGACCACCGCCACGGTGAGAATGGCCCAGTAGATCACGGCCGTCGCCAACTTGCCCAACGCAATCGACGGGATCTCGATGCCCATCAACGCACTGTACCGTCTCACGGTGCCAACCCAGAACTCCCTTAACAGGAAGATCACCAGATAGGCGAACGGGATACTGCCCGTGACGACGAGCATTGCGAGCAGGATCGCCGTTGTAAAACTGTCAGAGGCCTGGTCCAGCATGGCCCCCAAGACAGTCTCTTGCTTGAGTCGACGCGCCAGGTAGCCATCGAGGTGATCGGTCAGGCCGGCGACGGTACCGATCGCCACCGCCAGCCAACCGTGTCCTCCCAGGTAGAGAATGACCGCTATGATCACCCCGACGATCCGTGCGAAGGACAGCAGGTTTGGGATCGTGGTGAGATCCGCCCCCTTGAGCAGGATTGCTACAGGTTCTGCATCAGGCATTGTGGACACTATCTGCTCATCTTGGCTAAATTCACGAAGAATATATGCTCCTACCCGGCAAGTCCAACGTTAGTGTGAAAACCTGCGTCCACCTGTCGCAAACCGCGCTGAATGAAAAGAAAACCGGTTATCAGTGCAGCTTCCCCAGACTGTCTAGGCGCCGTTTTACCCGCCGCAGCCTCAATGCCACAAAGACAAGCAGGGCGCCAATCAGGAAGGCCAGTGCAGCCACGAGCCATGAGATCGTGACCACTCCAGCGCCTGGCCAGATGATCAGGACCAGGCCGATGACCGTCAACACCGTACCGGTCGTGGTCAGAAGTGTGCGATTGGGATCGTCATATTCGGCACCGCGCCCGACAATCAACAGGTTTGCTCCCTGCAGTACAGCCCAGAAGCCAAGGATGATCAGCAGCCATTTCACCGTGAGTCCCGGCCAGAAGATCAATATCGCACCCACCGCCAGACTCGCCAGTGCCAGCACCAGGTATGCCTGCAGTTGACGATTACGGATACTGCTGACGATTCCCGCAACCCCGTCCAGCACGGCGTAAATGCCAATGAGTCGAATGAGCAGTGCCAGTGTCAGCCCAGGCCAGATCAGGGCACTCACGCCCAACCCCAGAGCAAGCAGTCCCCGCAGGAGAAATGCCCACCATATACCACTCAGTTTCCCGCTGATACGGTTCTGCAAACCAGCGGCAGCAGCCCGTAATTGTTCATTATTTGATATCATACCTCCCCTTCTGCTCTCCTGGCGAAACACAAATGGCCCACCGGTTTGTCAACCGGCAGGCTTCCCTGCAGGTCTATCCTAACAGGCAATGCGCGCATTGCTCCGCCTGTTATTACAAGGTTCTACTGTAATTGTCATGGATTCGGTGGTCACCGCCTGCACGACATCACCTTTCTTTGGCTCCTTCATGTAATGCTCCAAACCAATTTGGACAAACTCTCGCCGTAGGATGTATTTCCGTACCACACCACGGACAAAACATGACGCCTCCTCGGTCAACGCCTCTCGTGCAACGCCCCATATAACGGGCGAATAGTAGACCCTTCAATAACTGGCGCCTTTGTGTACACCGGGCTTGCTCACCTCTCCTCTTCGGCTTCCGGGCCTTCCTGACCCTCAGCATGGTCTCCCGAAGGTTGCTTGCGATCCTTCGCCAGCATCTCCGCGCGTTTGGCTTTGTACGGGTCAAGACCAATGTCTCGACCAAGATAAGCCGTGGTGCTTGGAAACGCGAAACCTGTGCCGGCATCCTCGAGGATGTGCATAATTTTGAGCATCAGCTGCTCCTGGATTTCCAGGAATTCGCTGTAGTTGGTTGTCATCACGTAGGCACGCACGTCGATATCGATTGAAGAAGCGCCGAATCCAATCATCCGGACTCGTGGCATGCCAAGCGATTCCTCCACCATGGGATGGGCAGCGATCTCGTGTCGCAACGCATCCAGGACCCATTCAAATTGACCCGGTGAGGTTTCGTAGCGAAGCCCCAGGACATGGTGGAAGAAGCACTTGTTACGCATCGAGAAGTTAGTGATGTGCATATCGGCAAGGTCTGAATTGGGTACGGTCGTCAGTGTGCCGTCCAGGCCTCGGATACGGCTTGAACGTGGACCAATAGTCTCAACAACACCATCTCTGCCTGCCAGGTTGATATAGTCTCCTACGCGGAAAGGCCGATCGGCAAACAGGCTGACGCCGCCAAACAGGTTGGCAACCGTAGATTGGGAAGCCAGCGCCAAAGCGAAGCCACCGACACCCAGACCGGCGACCAGGCCGAGTGCTGGAATGCCAATGGCGTTGGCGCCATAGACCAGAATAGCGCCTGCCGAGATAAATGCGAGCACTCGGGCAATCAAGCGCAGCAGATGGGCGTCATAGCTCTCTTCAGGGATGCGGGGAGAAGCGATAATGATTTCGATGATCAGGAATATCGCCAGCCAGGCTGCCCACGCCCATGCCGCATAGAGGACCGCCGTTACAACAACGTTCTCGACTCCAGCGAATATACCCGAAAGGTTGACCTGACCCACGATAAAGTATTCGTGAATGAGGTACAGAATGGAAGCGAAAAGCACGGGCCTGACCAGTCTCATGGCCAGATCCTGAATCGGCCCGGCGTTGACCGAAAGCTTCCGCGCCACGCGATTCCAGAGCACAGGCAGTGCGACTGCTGCAAGCGCACTCAGCAGTACGATGGCAACCTTCCAGGTCGGCGTACCAAGAATGGTGTTAAGTGGCATTACCGGTATACGATCCAGAATGCTGGCGGGAAACAATGGGCCCGTCACATAAATGGCCTCGTTGCGCAAGTTCGGATACGGCGTTGGCCGTAAAGGCGACTGATCAATGATCCGTGCATGAAATTCCGGAAGACGGGCAACTGTGTCGGCGGAGAAAAGATATTCTCCCTTGCGGGGGCCTTCCTCGATTCGCTTAATTCGGATCTCTGTGTCGGGATAAGTCCAGCGCTCGGGACCTTTTTCAGGATCAAACCCTTTTCCGCCCGGTACTGAATCGAGCGGCACCAGTGGCAGGCGTGCCAGGATATCGTACAGATAGTTAAACGATGCACCACCTACTTCGAGCTTGTTAGCTATTGGCACTTCCCTGAGATCGAACAGCTGGCGAAGCGGATCGAGCATTCTCCTTGCCTCCCGATAAGTCTTCTCCGTCTTCTTGTTTCGGTAGATTGTATAGACCTCCTCGACCTTATGCGCCTGATCCAGGAAGGATCCCAGTGTTGCGCGTGGACTCGAAGTATCGAGAGGTTTAAGAGGGTTCTCCTGTCGCGTCTCAGCGCTAACAGCGCCCAGACCCAGCAGAAACAGGAACAGCAAGCCCAGCATACCAATCCATGGATACCTTTCGCGCCTGGTCAAGCCCATACCTTGCATGTTTTGAGAATTCGTGCAGAGCGACCGGTTGATCATTTCACCGGGATGGTGATAACTGGTGCCCGCTGTGCCGCGCTCTGGTCTGCAAGACGCATCCCTATGAAGGTTCGCAAGAACCTGAAGGACCGCTTGCTCTTCGCGTCAGCGTCATCGATGTAGAACCACCAGTCGCGGTAGCGAATCCGGACAGTGGCCCTGTCCGGACGCTGCTTCGAGGAATGGATCCTGAAGAGTTGCCTTTCCTCCAGCACAGCTGATCTGATGGGTTCAACAATTCCAGCCTCGAGGTGAGCCGCAGGGACCTCGATACCGGCCCCGAACAGACGGAGGACGTCGTAAGTCGACCTGGTTTGAATGTGAATTTCTGACACGGAACGATCGACCGCCTCTCGAATCGGCAAGAGGATCGTGGATCCATCAAGATTCGCCTCAATACCTATCAAGTCTAGAAGTTCACGCACACTCTTGTAGTGCGCGTCCTTATAGTCATGGATAATCAAAAAGTACCTTCCCTTACCGCCGGCGGACCGCGAAACCTGAACAATATCCAGCACCCCGGCCCGTCGCAACCGATCGTACAGCTCGACGAAGTGTTCGAATTCTGGTGAGGGTAGCCCTTCTTCGAGGAACGGATTGCGCAGCCCATTGATACGTTTAGCCGCGACCGAGAGCACATGGCCAGGATGTCTGGCGTTTTGCCCAAGCAGGATCCACTCGCTAATCGAAACGGGAGCAAGCATCCGCCGTGTGAAGTCTTCGCCACTCAGGGGCACATAGGATATCGTGGGATTCTCCTCGTAGCCGATACCGGCCGAGAAGGGGACCAGATTGCCCGCGTAGTTGTCACTATTGCCGATTCCGATATCTGTTGCGGCTTGAGCACTAATCCTGAGATTAGCGGTGATACTGGCAACGGAGAGCATGTCGAAAGTCTCGTCATATCGCAGTCGTACGAGCACGTTCATGA
>JBJYXQ010000612.1:0-6918 GCA_046260035.1 Anaerolineae bacterium | reverse complement strand
TGGCGGGTATTGCCATCGTCATCGGTATGACCCGTCACCAATTGCTCGATTTGCAGCCTATTGCGCGTGATGCAGTCATCGATGGTATGAGTGACGCGATGTTCACCCTGGACAACCAGAATCGTATCGTGGATGTGAATCCGGCGGCGCTAACCATTATGGGTGTGGAGGACGCCGGCGCTCTTCTCGGACAACCTGCCGTGCAGGCATTCGCCCTCTGGCATGGTATGGTTGAACAGTTCAGAAACGCACTCGAAGTTCAAACTGATATCGTGGCAGAATACAGTCAACAGGAGCGACATTTTGACTTACGTATTTTCCCGCTACGTGATCCTCGGGGAGACATCACCGGGCGTATCATCGTCGTGCGGGACATCACAGACCGCAAGGTCACCGAGGTCGCACTGCGCGAACGCACCATCGAGCTGGAGGCCCTAAATGAGCAGTTGGATGCCTTTGCGCATACCGTCGCCCACGATATTAAGGACCCATTGACCGGCGTTGTTTCGCTTAGCTCGCTGATTACGGAGTATTTCGAGGAGTTGAAGCCCGACACAATCAAGGAATATCTGGATTCAATTACCCAGAATACGTTGCGTCTGGCGAGTATTGTCGATGCCTTGCTGCTGCTGGCAAGCGTGCGCCAACTTGAGATCATCAATACAGAACCTCTTGATATGTCTACGATTATGGCCAACGTCCAGAAGCGCCTGGCGATCTTAATCGCCGAACGGCAGGCCGTCTTTGTCACGCCGGAGACCTGGCCCACGATTCGTAGCTACGGCCCGTGGATCGAGGAAGTTTGGGCCAACTACGTTAGCAACGCCATCAAATACGGTGGAACACCGCCCTTGGTGGAGATAGGCTTTTCCTTGCTTGATGCTCGAGACTCGCAATCCAATCCAGGATTCAGTATCAAGTTCTGGGTGCGTGATAACGGCCCTGGTCTTGTTGAAGAGCAGAAAGCACAGTTGTTTAGCAAATTTACCCGCCTGCGCGATGTTGAACCAGGTCATGGGCTAGGACTCTCCATTGCCCGAGATATCGTCGAAAAGCTCGGTGGCAAGGTAGGCGTTGATAGTGAAAATGGGCAAGGATGTGAGTTCTGGTTTACTTTGCCGGTCACTGACAGCGCTGAAAGTCTGTGAGCTTTTCGGTTTTTTATCCTGCCAAGGATTCTGTGAATAAGAACCTATCCAAAAATTCGCCGTTAACGCACGAGAAACGCTTACAAGCACGATTTTCGGATAGCGTCTAAACCAAAAGCCGTCACCGAAATTTCGTAGATATTCCTCGGGAAAGGTGAATGTTAGAATACACAGTCTATCTCATTCTGGCCCCACTGGCAGCTATTGTTTCGGCTGGTGTACTGCTCTACGCGTGGCGCTACCAGGTTTCGCGAGAAACACCGGCCCTGATATGGCTGATGTTTACCGTTGTGGGCTGGTTGACATGTAACATCCTCGATCTGGCATCATCGACAGAAACTAGCACCATTTTCTGGACAAAAATGGGCTATTTGTTTGTCACCAGCACCGTGCTCACGTGGGTCAGATTTGCCCTTCGTTATACCGGCAAGCATCAATGGCTTAGAGCCTCGCGTTTCGCGTGGTTTTGTATCCTCCCTTTGATCACCGTCGTCCTGGCGTTCACCAACGAAATGCACCACCTGATGTGGGAGGCCTATACCCTTCTTCCCATCGGTAGTGCGCTTGGCATCCAGATCACACGCCACGGTCTCTGGTTTTGGGTCAATATCTTCTATCAATATTTCCTGGTGTTCATCGCTGCGATTCTGATTATCAGGCAGTCGTTTCGATCCTTTGACCTCTACCGACGGCAATCGATCTGGTTGTTGATCGGCGCTCTTGTACCGATTGTCGGCAATGTAATCTACGTTTTTGGTATTATTCCCAATCTGCGGCAAGATTACACATCGATTCTGTTTGCGGTCTCAGGTGTTGCTTTCTCGATAGGGATGTTTCGTCATCGGTTATTTGATGTACAACCCATCGCCCGCGATGCCGTCATCGACAATATGCAAGATGCTATGCTCGCGCTGGATCATGAGAATCGCATTGTAGACCTGAACCCGGCGGCATTGACGATTATAGGCGCGAAAGCTGACGCTATTCTGGGGCAACCTGTCGAACAGGTATTTGGTTTCTGGCGTGCAATGACCGAGCAGCTTCAAGACACAACGCAGATAGAAACCGATATCACGGCAGAATACGAGCAGCAGCAGCGATACTACGATGTGCGTATCTCGCCACTGCATGACCGCCGGCAGCGCATAACCGGACATTTGATCATTGTGCACGATATCACTGAGCGCAAAACCATCGAAGTCGTCTTGCGCGAGCATACCACCGAATTGGAAGCCCTAAACGAACAACTCGATGCCTTCGCTCATACCGTCGCCCACGACATTAAAGACCCCTTAGGCGGTGTAGTGGCAATCGGTTCGCTTCTCAGGGATTATTTTCAAGACCTGTCGGCGGATTCCATTCAGGAATACCTGAATGCCATTGTTCAGAACACAATACGCTTAACCGGTATTGTTGATGCCTTGCTGCTGCTGGCAAGCGTGCACCAGCTCGAATCCGTCGACACCGATTTGATCGATATGTCTGCAATCATCGCAAATATAAAGGAACGCCTTTCGCTCTTGGTTGCCGAACGTCACGCGGTTATTGTTGTGCCGGAAACCTGGCCTGAAGTTCGCAGTTATGGGCCGTGGATTGAAGAAGTGTGGGCCAACTACGTCAGCAACGCGGTCAAATACGGTGGCTGTTCGGCGGACAAAATCCCGCCTCGTGTGGAACTAGGGTACACAATGCTCGGAACTGGAAACCCACGGCCTAATCTGGCAACGAGTATCCAGTTTTGGGTGCGTGACAACGGCCCTGGCCTTGCCGAAGAACAGAAAGAGCGACTATTTAGCAAATTTACCCGCTTGCGCGATGCAGAACCGGGCTATGGATTAGGTCTCTCCATCGTGCGCGACATCGTCGAAAAGCTCGGTGGCAAGGTAGGTGTCGATAGTGAAACCGGGCAGGGATGTGTCTTCTGGTTTACTTTGCCAGTTATCGACGGCGCTTAGTGAATGCCTGACCCCGTTAAGGAGATAGATGGAACACGAAGTTGATCGCGTTTTGCAAGACCGCTTGTCATGGTTGCATGCCTTCCTATCCCGCCAAGGGTTTTATCCTGTAGCTCTCTCTTCGCTGCTCTGTTTCGGGCTCTATCTCACCCGCGTTGTCATCGGGCGCACGTGGGATTTCTACTCAATGCTGTGGAATCTGTTCCTGGCGTGGATTCCGTACCTGAGCAGCGTTTGGGCTATGCATCTGCACGAGAAACACCCGCGTCGCTGGTGGACGCTGCTAGTGCCCTTTGCCATTACGTTGGCCTTCTTCCCCAACGCGCCGTATATCGTCACTGACCTTTTGCATCTAGGGCCGCGTGCTACTATCCCACTCTGGTTCGACATCGGGATGTTGGCAACGTTTGCCTGGACCGGCATCATTCTGGGGATCTATGCGCTTAGGTTGATGCAGGAGATCGTCAAAGCATGGGTGGGACGTTGGCTCAGTTGGGGCTTTGTATTAGTCGTTTTGGGAATGAGCGGGATGGGCATCTACCTGGGCCGCTTCTTGCGCTGGAATAGTTGGGATCTTGTTCTGCAGCCCAAAGCCATTCTCTACGATATTGCGGTACGTTTGCGTAACCCCTTCGGTCATCTGAGTACCTACGGCGTAACGTTGATGTTTTCGGCGCTGATGTTTGTGTGCTATCTTGCACTCACGGCAGGACCAAAGCCCAAACTACGCGATTGAACGCGCGTGGTCAAAAAAAGCGGGGAAGTGGGCGGTATAGGACTCGAACCTACGGCCTCCTCCGTGTAAGGGAGGCGCTCTAACCGACTGAGCTAACCGCCCGCAACGCAGTGCATCATAACAGGTTTTAGCTTCTAGTCAAACGCTTTAGACCGCTTCACCGTGAGATGATGACCATGTAAACTTGGTTTGGGACGTCGATTTTAGTGTTCCGAAGATCCCCATACTGCTGTGTCAACTCGATGGTGAGCTGTCTCATAACACGCTGATGGACGGTGTCCGGTGCAAAAGTGGTGAACGAATACGCTCGTGCCTGAATATGCTTTAGTGCTTGATCCACACGAATGGACGTTGCCCATGTCCAGCGATCGCGCCACCATTCTATATGACAACCTAATGCTTCGTAATATGCTACAACTTCACGTGTGCTTTCGACGCCGACCGTTGGAATAGGGCACGTGGACTCGGCGCACAAGGCCTTATAGCGCGCGTTTAGTGCCGGGATTTCGGCTCCGCTACCGGTGTGCATCAAGACGATTGGACCATCAGACCGTACCACGCGCAACAACTCGGCGGCGGCATGCTGCCAATCGCGGATGAAGTAGAAGAGATGCGTTGCCATAGCCAAATCAAATGTCGCATCGGCATAAGGCAAGCGCGTCACATCCGCCTGGTGCCAGGCGATGGGGAGTGTCCTCGCGCGTTTTCTTCCTGCGCGGAGCATCGTGAGGGCGATATCCGCACCGGTGAGGGCATACCCCAGTTCCGCCAACGGGATCGCGATTCTACCATTGCCAATGCCCGGCTCGAATAGCCGTGGAAACCGCTGTGGCGGAAACTGTGCGGCAAGAACCTCCAGCGCTGCGCGAAAACAGTGCGCATTCACGGTGCGTGTCTCGTCGTACAGCGCGACCAGCGGATCAAAGGATAGCGAGCGCATCACTTAGCGGCGCTTTGATTTTCTCCGGTTGCACGTCTTCGACAGCGAAGTTGTCGCAACCGTTGAACGCGGCAAACGCGCGCAGTTTCTCCACTAACGCAGGCAGTACGGCGTCGTATGTGTTGAAATCTGGCTCGAAAAGCAACCGCTTGATGATGAACGTTTTGGGTTTTCGGTCGGCTTTGCTGTCCATCCGTGCGACAAAACGGCCACCCCATAGAATGGGCAGGACGAAGTAGCCATACTTGCGTTTGGCTGCGGGGACGTAGCACTCAATTGTATAGTCGAAACCATCGAAAAACGCCTTGAGCCAGCGACGGTCAATGATCAGATTGTCGAAGGGCGAGAGAATGTGCAGATGCGATTTGCTATTGGGTGACTGTGACATGGCCTGTGTCACGCCTTCGAATACATCGTTGAGCGCGTAACACGGTCCATCGATCCCTTCGACCTCGAAGGTTGTCACTTCGCCCGCGTCTACCATCGCTTGAAGTGCGGCGGGATCGGCCTTGCGGCGCGACCATTGGACCTCGCTTTCGCGCAGCACGCCGCCGGTGTTGAGGGCAAAACGCACGATAAAGCGCTGAAGCTCTTCATCTGTGGGTGGGGTAGTATCCACATCGGATGGCAGCACGCGCTCGGCCAAATCGAAGATGCGTTGGAAGTTGTGGCGCTTGGTGACCATCAACTCACCCATCGAAGCGAGGATTTCCAGGGCCTGCTTGGCTGGTTTCCAATCCCACCAGGTACCGCTGGTGTTTTTAGGATGCTTAAAATCGGATGAACCAAGTGGCCCTTCGGCTTGGATACGCTCTTTGACGTGGCTGATCACATCAGTATGGGCGTCGTACCACTCACGTTGGCGGCCCCAGAGCGCGTCATAGTTCATTCGCGGCGCGTAGAAGCGGTAATCGCGCATTGGGATGTAGGACATTGCGTGTGTCCACCACTCAAAAATGCGGCGATCTTCGACAAGCAGGTCGTCCAGCATTTCGGGCGTATACTGGGGGAGTCGTGTCCACAGCGTATGGTGATGTGCGCGTTGGATAATGTGGATCGTATCGATCTGTACATAACCTAGACGCTCGATGATCTGCGCCGTGCCCTCCTTGCCCGGTGGAAGCGCCCAGCCGCCGTCGAGACCGTGAGCGCATAAGGCTAGTTGCCGGGCTGTGGAAAGTGGAATTTTCATAGTTAGCCTCCGTGAGTGTGTTGAAATACATTATACCGCAAATTGCTAATTTGAGTAGAACAGATGTTCGTGATGAACCTTTGCTTGTCCGCCGGTGTCTTGTACAGTAGGGGGCAGAATGCAGACACAGTCCGATGAGACGTTGATGGCCGGTATCCTCGAATGTGACGCGCGCGCGTTCGAGGTGTTGTTCGAACGTTACGCTGATGCGCTACACCGTCACGTGGGCTTTATGCTTCACGACGAAGCCGCGGCGCACGATGTGGTGCAAGAGGCGTTTCTGCGAGTGTGGCTGCGTGCCGAGCAGTGGGACGGTCGTGGGGCACCACGAGCATGGTTGTACCGCATTGCCACAAACCTAGCACTTAACCACTTGCGCACAGTACAACGACGTCACGAGGTGCCGCTCGAACTACCGCCGGATGCAGAGGGCGATGAGGATATGGCCGGCTTTGTCCCTGCGTGGATGATCGATAACGCCACGCTTGGTCCTGAAGCAGTCGTGGAACGCAGTGAACAACGTATGTGCTACCGGCTCGCCATGGCTCGGCTACCGGAAGAAAAACGCGAAGTCTTCCGTATGGTTCACGAGCTTGAAATGAGCCTGCGGGATGCAGCGGACGCGCTGAACATCCCGGAAGGCACGGTCAAATCCCGGCTGCATTATGCCCGTAGACAACTGGCCCGCGATTGGCGGGAACTGGAAGCTGGAAGTTAGATGCTCGATGCCTGAAATATTTGGTATCGAACATCCAGTAACAAGCAACCAGAAACTAGCAACCAGTATCAAGTAGGAGGATAAGTTATGGCTCTTGAAGTAAAGGCTCCCTGGCACAAAGCTTCTTACGAAGCGTTTTTGAACGAGTGGCTACCGGCACTGTTGGCTGAACGGTTGCCATTGATAGGCTACGTCGTTGAAGCGACCGGAACGTACACTTGCCGTGTCA
>JBJYXQ010000611.1:0-3955 GCA_046260035.1 Anaerolineae bacterium | reverse complement strand
ATATTGGTCAAGTTTTTCGAAAATCTCTTTATTCGTATCTTCGATATATCTGAGGATGACTGGTTGAGCGTGTTTGATCATCGCTCTTGATGGTTTCCAGCCTCCGGTTGGCTTCCCGTCGTTTGAGTACGGAAGATAGTGCCCTTTCGATG
This sequence comes from Anaerolineae bacterium, assembly GCA_046260035.1. GTDB lineage: Bacteria > Chloroflexota > Anaerolineae > B4-G1 > SLSP01 > DSWT01. The sequence goes on along the minus strand of JBJYXQ010000611.1, from coordinate 3,803 downwards.
TGGAAAGGACCACGCCATTTATCGATGCCTGCTGTGTGCCACATCCAACAATTGCAAGCGCCACTAGTGTTATCACGATGATGTATTTCACTTTTCCTCCTGGTGATGCTCGTGGAATATTGTTGCCAGCGATGATACAATGGGTTCTGAAATGGCGAGCGCATTCGCGTTCTGGGGCAAACATAAGAAGAAAGGCTTTATGACTCCTGGGAAGGCACAGTTTTGGCCTCACCACGCTGCTGACTGCCTCAAGCGCATAGACCAAAGCTGCACCAGGTGCGTTCTCGCCAGACTGCACGTGGATTAATACGTGCCTTGTAGCGACTGGCCCGTGATGCTCGCCCCCAAACTGGAACACACCCCAAATGAAATAGTGATTTGTCTACAAACTAGATTCACGCTATACTTGTGTTGGTGTTTCACTACGTGTTACATCATCATTTTAGCCGGCAACCGTCACAAGAGCGTCACACGTATGGAGTGTTTGCTATGGCCCGACTAGAAATTGCCCTCCTCGGTGGGTTTCAAGTTACCAAGGACGGACAATCCGTCACTCGATTTGAGACGGTGCACGCGCGCGCACTTCTTGCTTACCTGGTGTGGCATCCTGAGACGCCCTTCCACCGCGAAGTGCTGGCTGATCTTTTGTGGTATGACCAACCGCGTTCCGAGGCGCTGCACGCACTCCGGCAAACCCTTAGCCGCCTAATCCGTGCCATAGGCAACAACGAAGCCCAACCGCCCTTTTTGCAGATTACCCGTCAGACACTCCAGTTCAACGTTGCTAGCGACCATTGGTTCGACACCAAAGCCTTCACGCAACTGACTGACACAATACACGAACACGCCCACCGCCGTCTGACAACGTGCGCGACCTGTATGCAGCAGTTGACCCAGGCCGCTGATCTATATAGCGGAGACCTGCTATCTGGCTTTTACCTGGATAGTTTGCCCTTTCAGGAATGGCTCACGATAGAACGCGAACACCTGCACCGGCAAGCTATGGACATGTTCTATCAACTTGCCGAGGGTCACAATCAGCGCGGGGAATACCGCCAGGCACAGCACTACGCCCGGGAACAGCTCAAGCTGGAGCCTTGGCGCGAGGAGGCTCAGCGCCAGTTGATGGTCGCGTTAGCCTTGAGCGGTCATCGCAGCGCCGCCTTGGCGCAGTATGCGACTTGTGAGCGTGTCCTGGCAGAGGAATTGGGTGTGGAACCTGCAGCCGACACACGCACGCTTTACGTTCAGATTCGGGATGAGCAATTGCGTCCCCCGGCAACCACTGCGCACCACTTACCCGCGCAACTCACTCGGTTTATTGGCCGAGAAGCTGAATTGGCGCGCATCGCTACACACCTCAACATGCCCAACTGCCGGCTGCTGACTCTGGTCGGCCCTGGTGGCATCGGTAAAACCCGCCTGGCGCTGCAAGCCGCCAGACAAGCCCGCAAGGTTTTTGCCGACGGCGTTTACTTTGTCTCTCTGGCCGGGATCAATGATCCTGAATTTCTTGTATCCACAATTGGGGAGGCCCTCAACTACGCACAATCCGGGGAAGCCGATCCCAAGCGCCAACTGCTTAGCTACCTACAGCGGAAAGAACTACTACTGGTGCTAGACAACTTCGAACATCTGTTGTCTTCATCAGCGTACAATCTGGTGCTGGAGATGATTCAAACGGCACCTCAGCTAAAGCTGCTGGTTACATCACGTGAACGCCTCAATTTGCGTGCGGAGTGGTTGTTGACACTGCAAGGCTTGTCCTATCCACCCGCAGACACATCCTATGGCAAAGCGGGATCTGAAGCGACTGACCTATTTACGCAAGGAGCACTGCGGATGCGGCCGGAATTTAACTTGGAAACAGAATGGCCGGACGTGGTACGTATCTGCCGATTGCTAGAAGGGTTACCGTTAGGCATCGAACTCGCGGCGACTTGGGTCACACTGATGCCATGTGCCGAGATCGCTAAGGAGCTTACCAATAGTCTGGATCTGCTATCTACCCCACTCCGCGCTGTGCCAGGTCGGCACAGCAGTCTGATGGCAGTCTTCGATCATTCCTGGCAATTGCTTTCCGCACCAGAACGTGCGGCTTTTATGAAGTTATCGGTATTCCGAGACGGGTTTGATCGCCAGGCAGCCGAACAGGTCGCCGGGGCCACGCTAGCTACGCTAGCCACGTTAGTCAAAAAATCTTTGCTGTACGTAGTCACTCCGGGGCGATACGATATGCTCGAACCGCTCAAACAATATGCAGCAACCAAGTTGGCCGAAAGCGCCGTGCCTACAGTATCGGAAATACAGGATCGTCATGGGCGTTACTATCTATTCTTTCTTCAGTCGCGAGAAAAACAACTGCAAGGCGGTGGGCAGTCCCAAGCGTTGGAAGAAATCAACGCCGCGTTCCAAAATATCCAGGTTGCGTGGCGCTGGGCAGTTGACTACAGTCAACTTGACCTCGTGGAGCAAGTGTGCAGAAGCCTGTTTTTGTACTTCGATATCCGGTGCCGTTTCCAAACGGGGGATGCACTATTCACGTATGCCATTAGCCCCCTTGAAAATCTATCCGAAGGCGGAGATTCGCTCGAGAACCGAGTTCTGGGGATGTTATTGGCTTGCAGAGGCCGGTTGCTGCACAATCGAGGTGAATTTCAGGCGTCCCGAGTAGTGCTTGAAAAAAGCTTGCATATCTGCCATACCTGTAACCATCCTAAGTGGGCCGCTTTTACTCTGCACAGTCTGAGTCTGGTAGCAGCGGCACAGGGAGAAGGGCAGCAGGCCAAACAATTTGCCCAGGAAAGTCTGGTGCTTTGTCAGTATTCAAACAGCCAATGGGATGAGGCCTGGGCCCTCTTTGCGTTGGGGTCGGCAGCTTATTTCTTGGGCGAATACACCCCAGGATGGGCGTTCACCGAAAAAAGCCTGGTTTTGCATCGGCAGCTTGGCAACCAGCACGGTGAAGCAGCTTGCCTTAATAAGTTGGGGTTAATTATCTGTGGACAATATGAGGGCGATCCTGAAAAATATAGCGAGGCGCGTGAGTTTTTCGAGCAAAACCTTGCCATCCGACAAACCATTGGTGATCGCTGGGGCGAAGCAACGGCTCTGCACAATGTCGGTTACATTAACTTCAAGTTGCAACGATACGACCGGGCCAAAGCCAGGTTTGAAGCCAGCTTGAAAATCTCGAAGACGATTGACTCTTTAGCTATGATGGCCGCCACAGGTATGTGGATGGGGATGCTGGCTCTGGAGCAGGAAAACTACCTTGAGGCCAAGTGCCATCTGGTCGATGCACTAAAGATTGCTTATGAAAACGATGCTCTGACCCGCCTTACTGACGTGCTATGCCGCATAGGAGACCTATTACGGCGCACCGGTCAGTTCGCAACCGCAGTGGAATATCTCGCATTTGTTCAGCACCACTCAGCCACCGATGATCGAGTGCGTCTTGAAGCCAAAGTTTTACTGGAAAAACTAGCCGCAGTTCTGCCGTCAGAAGTCATGGAGGCCGCCCGGGCTACGGGCCGCGCCCGTACCCTTGGAGGATTGGTGGCCGATGTTCTGGAGCAGAGCTAATACTATGTATGGGCATTGTTGAACTTCGTTGCGACCAGGCACCATGTACGGCCCATCAATCCTCACTCAGGGGAGGAGTTGTGCAGTTGGAGCAATATCTGTATTATGGATAGCATAATTCCACAGGAGAATATAGATGGTTCAGAATAGAAAGATTGTACTCGTTGAAGTTTATCGCACGCCGGACGATCCCGCCCGGCACAAGGAAACCGCCCATT
>JBJYXQ010000610.1:0-2837 GCA_046260035.1 Anaerolineae bacterium | reverse complement strand
CCGGTGTTGGTAATGCTTCCCAGGCGCAATGCATTCATGCGGCGTAGCTCGATGGGATCCAAGCCCAGCTTCTCGGCCAGCATATCCATCGCACTTTCAACTGCGAAGGCTGATTGTGTGACGCCAAAACCCCGGTATGCGCCAGCCGGCGGATTGTTGGTATACATAGCGTAGCAATCGGCGCGGGCGTGTGGAATTTCATACGGCCCGGACGAGTGCGTCGTAGCCCGGGTCAGGACTTTCTCGCCCAGGGAGGCGTACGCCCCGGTATCGCCGTACAGTTCTGTCTCCACGGCGGTCAGGCGACCATCCAACTTTGCGCCGATCTTGACCCGGATCTGCGTTGCGTGCCGTTTAGGATGCACCAGCAGGCTCTCATGGCGGTCGAAGAGCAACTTGACCGGTCGCCCGGTGACGTTCGCAAGCAAGGCGGCATGGATCTGCCCGGCGATATCCTCCTTGCCGCCAAAGCCGCCGCCCATCAATTGGCCGATCACGCGCACGCGCTCTTGCTCCCAACCGAGGGCGCGCGCCACCTGTTCACGATCAGCGTAAGGGATCTGCGAACCGACGTAAATCTCCATCCGCCCGTCTTCCGTTGGGCGGGCGATGCTGCATTCGGGTTCCAGGAATGCGTGTTCTGTCGTGACCGTATGGAAGGTATGCTCCAGGATGAATTCGGCTTCAGCAAAGCCCTGGGCCATATCTCCTTTACGCACCTTGATGTGTTTGAGCAAATTTCCGTTCTCATGCAACGCCGGAACGTCGGATTGACGGGCCTGCACCGGATTGCTTATAACAGGCTGCGGATCGTAAGTCACTTCGATCAAATCCAGGGCCTGCGTGGCGATCTGGCGCGTCTCAGCGGCCACGATGGCTACGGCATCGCCAACGTAGCGCACCCGTTCGCCGACCCCAACCAGCGCCGGCCAGTCGTAGATCACCAGGCCGTGGTTATGTTCCCCGGGAATGTCTTGCGCGGTCAGCACTGCGACCACACCATCCAGAGCGCGCGCTTTCTCCACGTCCAAGCTTTTGACGAACGCATGGGGAACGCCAGCCCGCTTGACACGCGCGTGCAGCATGCCTTCAAATTTGAGGTCATCGGTGAATTTTGCCTGCCCGGTCGTTTTAGCGGCCGCATCGGGGCGGATTTGAAGCGTGCCGATCACGGTATCAGTCGTAGCCGAAGCCTGGATCTGTGCAGGCGCGACAGGCTCCCCCGTGCGCATGGCTTCGGCCGCAGCCATCACAGCCCGCTCGATGGTTGGGTAGCCGGCGCAACGGCACAAAGTATCCTTCAAGGCGCGGCGGATCTCGCGTTTATCCGGGGCTGGATTGCGCTGCAAGAGCGCATACGAGGTCAGAATCTGCCCAGGGATACAAAAGCCGCACTGGACGGCGCCGTGCAAGACAAAAGCTTGCTGGAGAGGGTGCAGGACGGGCGCGGTTTCCCCGTTCTCACCTGCCCCATCAGAGGCTGGAACGGTCGTAAGAGCCGCCAAACCTTCGATCGTAAGGACTTCCTTCCCTTCCACGCGGGCAGCAGGGTACGAACAGGAAAGAACAGGCTCGCCATCTACCAATACCGTACAGGAGCCACATTCGGCTTCATTGCAGCCTATTTTCGTACCAGTCAAACCCAAGCGTTCGCGCAGCAAATCCGAGAGCATCTCTCCCGGTTGCGGATCGATCACAATTTGCTTACCATTCACTCTAAATTTCATCATCCACCTGCAGACTGTCTAACTGAATTAAAATGCATTGTCAATTGCTAGTCGTTTCACTGTCCTGCGGCTCTACCCCATGCCAGGCTGAATGTATCCTTTAGCAATACCCCCGCCATATGCCTGCGATATGCTTCCGTCGCCCGGTGCGGGCTGGTTCGGAAGTGGGTCTCGCCCAACAAGCAATCGAGCGCTCGCTGGGTCACCTCTTCGTTAGGCGCTTCCCCGATCAACGCCTCTTCCGCTTCTCGCGCCCGCCGCGGTACCGGCCCTCCTGGACCCACTGCGATCCGTACATCGCCAATCCTCTCACCCTGGCGCTCCACCCATACCGCCATATTCAGGATCGCAATTGCCACGCCCTGCGGTCGCATGATCCGTTGAAAGGCAGACGCCTGTCCCGGGTGGATCAAGGGCAGGTAAAAACCTACCAGGATTTCTTCACGCGGGTCAAGCACGGAACGACCAGGTCCGAGGAAAAGCTCGCCTAAAGGAGCTTGCCGGCGGCCACCCAGGGTTGCAATCTCCGCCCGCGCATCCAACGCCATGAGAGCGATCGTCCCATCCGCGGCCGGCAAAGCATGTCCGACGTTGCCCCCCAACGTGGCCGTGTTGCGCACCTGGGGACCTCCAATCAAGCCAGCCGCCTCGTAAAGCGCCTGGGCGTGTTCGAATACCAGGGGATGCCGGACGATCCGGTTGAGCGGTAAAGCGGCGCCGATGAACAAGTTCTGCTGGCGAATTTCCAGCAGGTTCATCTCTGCAATGTGGGTGACGTCAACCAGAGTGTCTACGGGAGGATGGCGACCCTGTTGTAAATCCAGCAACAGATCCGTGCCGCCAGCGATCAATCTGGATTCCCCCCGCGCGGCTGTCAAAGCGCGCAGCGCATCATCAACATTCTGAGCAAGATGATATTTCTTCCAAGCTGTCATGGATCGGCAGATACCTTTCTGATAAATTTAGAACGGAGGCACTTTTCGACGAGAATGCCGGTTTTTAGTTCGCTTTCCGGTCGCTCCCGACGCCGCCGCGGGTGATCGACAACATCCGGGTATTCACCCAGTCCGCGACGACCACCGATCCAGTGATTTTATTTTAACACGAAAA
>JBJYXQ010000609.1:16389-22694 GCA_046260035.1 Anaerolineae bacterium | reverse complement strand
CACTTTCGATGATCTGGTGATCCAAGTTGTTCAAAAGAATTTCCTCAATCTCCTCTTCTTTCCCCAGTTAGTGCAGAAGTTTGATGAGATATGGCGTGCAACGGGGCCAGATGACGTCGCTGTGATACTGGTCGTCGCCGTAATAGACGTATTGGTTATCATCTTTGGTGATGACGCCAAAAGGCATCATTGCTCTCTGTCCATAGATTACCGGTTTACGATATACCAGAAAGCGCTGTTTGACAAACTTCCAGACAGCAAGAAGGTCTTCTGGTGTGAAGAACTCCTTTCCCAACAATGCAACGGCTGTAATTCCAGCCTCACAGGCAATGTCATCGCGTATTGTTTTGTCATAATACACTGCGTTGAAAAGAAAGCCTTCAGGATTCCAAAAGTAGCTTTTGAAGTGTTGTGTGGCGTGCTGCAGTATTTCAGACACTTGTTCTTTTAGCTGTTGTAAGAATTCTACCTGTGTCGCATCGCAGCAACTTCCGCTTAACAGAAAGTCGATCGTTTCTCGCGTGCCTTGCAACATGACAATCCACTGGGCGTTGATTTCGGGCAGGTAGAAATTCGAGGAGCTAAACAGGGCTTCCAATGCGTTCTTATCATGGAGTTGAGCATATACGTTTTGAATGAAAGATGGGGATAGCCGGTTGGGTAAGCCGCTGAAGCTATGATCGCCGAATACTACAGTCTGGTTTTGTGTATCAATCCATGAATGTTGGGGTACGCTGAGAAGAAGCCCGCTTTCGTGATCCACTCGCGGTGAACCGTGAACGCAAAACGGCGCGCACGTGTGGTTAGCTTCACGATAGAAGCCCTGGATGACGTTTTCCGCGTGGTCAAGAATTTGTAAAGCAAACGTTTGATCTCTCGTTGCTGCAATATAGCGGTTTGCTGTGATGAAACAGAGCAGTGTAGCATCTGAGCTGTTGTAGGAGCGTGATAAATCGTTGAATTCCGGGATTCTGTTCAAAATTCGCCCGGATGCGTCTTCCTGTTGGCTAAGGGCCAATAAGATAATTTCCTTGATATTTTCTCTCTCTGCCGGGATGCGCATGAGGGTCTCAAAACTACTGAGAATACCCTCAAAAACATCCCGATACCACGGCGTCTTGAACCACCAGGCCCCGGCAAACGGAACCTGGATATGTTCCGTTCTGGCATCTGGAAGGGAGATATAGACCTTGAACTTGGTCAATCCCACGATGCGCGCCAGGATAGCCTTCCGGTAGTCTGTTGGTGCTGACAATCGAAATGTCTTTTGCAAAGTGTCGAATTGTGTACTATCACGTTCTCTTGATGTTTCCAAGAGCAATTCCATATCAGACCAACGCAACGCCGGTGGATGATTCAGGCTACAAGCGAAGAAGATCCTGATGAATTTCCTCTCACAGGTGGGAGCAACGCTGAAACTGAAAAACGCGGCCACCTCTTTGTCCTCGTCGATAAAGACGGTTTGATGGTCCGGCGACTCCGTCCGATTGCCGGTCCCTAACTTGTAACGCCAATGCTGTCGGTCTGGTTTTTCAAACACGGTTGTGCTGACTGAAGAAGGCACATAGAAAGTCAGGATTCTGTTATGGTCCGTGCTGGAGATATGGAGTCGTGAGCCGTGTGCCTCGTCGGACTCTTGTTGTATGAGATAAGCGGACAGATTCGCGGTGTCGTACATATGGCGAATGTCGATAAAGGGTTGGAGTGTGGGGACGAGGTCTACGCCATTGTGTGTGAGTCCTTGCGGAAAATACAATTCAACACAACCAGTAATCGTACTGGGCGTATTTTCCGAGTTTAGGTAGTAAGAAACAAGGAAAGGTATTCCGCCTTCTTCATCAGAGCCTAAAGCGGAGTATGGAACGTGATAGGCATAGGTAACATCCCAGGGCGTCATACGTACGGCCTGGTCTGAAGCATCGGGCACAACGGGCAGTTGCCGCCCTTGTGAATCCTGGACTGATAAGGCGATACAATCGATGAACTTCCAATTCTCGCCGTTCTGGTAGACGAGCAGTCCCTCATAGGGATAGTCGCGGTTGGGTACGATATACATTTTACCATTCAGGTGAAATGGACACGAGAAGACAGATTGAACCCATTCGGCGGAAGGAACCATTAAGGCGGCGCGGGGGGTTCGCACGTATCCCCAATCGGGATTTTCTTGCGAAGGAAAGAACGTTTGCAGACCCATGCGTTCTTCGGCAATGGGATGCGCTAATCGCTGCGACATACTAAACCTTTCGTTGGCTACAAAAGCTCCAGTTCCCAAACCGGCTGTAAGGTATTCCTAATCTTACATCAAAAAACAGTAGGAACAAGCACTTGTGGAAACCTCATGCGTTTACATCTCCTATTGTCTTTACCTTGATGCTGTGCTATACTTTTTATAGACTTGTATACAGCACACTTCTTGAGGCGTATCGAGTCTGGGCGGGATATGACAAATCACAATGCAGACGTAGACCTTCAACTGCGTATTTTTCCTCAACAAGATGCGGGCTACCCAGTCGAAATCACGTTGGGTAGACACCAGGTCTTTCCGCGCGGCTATCTTGCGGCGGATGTGACTGCCTGGACGCCTGGCGGGGATCCTACTGCTGATGGGTTGGCGCTTGCTGAGCTGCTCCTGGCCGACACCGCTGTGCGCGAGGCGTGGATCGAGGCCCGCGCGCAAGCTCCCCGGCGGCGGATTCGTCTGTGGATTGATACGGATGCAGCGGAACTGCATACGTTGCCGTGGGAACTCCTGCAGGATGAGGGCAAGCTCCTCGCTGCTAGCAGCGACACACCCTTCTCCCGGTTTTTGCCGGTGAAACTGCCCTGGCGCGGCGCGCTGGAAGGACGGGAAATCCGTGTCTTGGCGGCGATTTCCAACCCCGATGATCTTGAAGCCGTGCACGGGCTGTCATCGCTGGATGTGGCACAGGAACGAGCGACGCTTGATGCTGTTGTCGGCGCTGCGAATGCTGACGGCTACACGCTTGATATCACCTACCTTGAACCGCCAATCACGCTGGAACGGCTGGAAGCCGCGCTGCGCGAAGGCTATGCCGTCCTGCACTACGTGGGTCACGGCGCGTACAACGCTCGCCAACAACAGACCGTGCTCTACCTGCAAGATGACGCGGGCCACGCTCAGCTTATCTCCGACGACGCGCTGGTCTCGATGTTGGCCCGTCAGGATGCGCGCCCGCAGTTGGTGTTCCTGGCGGCCTGCCAGAGTGCGACCCGGAGCACTGCCGACGCTTTCCTCGGCCTGGGACCGAAGCTTATCACCGTGGGCGTCCCTGCCGTGGTGGCGATGCAGGACTTCGTCAGCATTGAATCGGCGCGTAAACTCAACGGTGTGTTCTACGGACGCTTGGCGCAGCATGGTCAAGTGGATCGCGCTCTCAACGAAGCGCGTGGCACCTTGTTGACCGCAGGGCGACCCGACGTCACTGTGCCGGTGCTGCTCACGCGTCTGGAATCCGGTCAACTATGGGGTGCCGAAGCCGATGCGCGCGGCGAGATGCTCGGCGATCGCAATCCCCGCATCTTCTGGAGCGGGCTGGTCAAGTACATCCAGACGGGAAAGTGTACGCCCATTATCGGGCCGCGTGCGCGCGTCCAATGGTTGCCCGATCCCACTGACATCGCTCGCGCCTGGGCCGCCGAGTACGGTTACCCCTTTTCGGATAAAACCAATCCCAACAGCATTGCACAGTATATGGCAATCAGCCAGGGTGAGGATTTTCCGCGCTACGAGCTATTGGAAGCTTTGCAGAAAGCGTTCGAACGGCGTGTCCCGGAGTCATTACGCGCCGGCCGGCAGTATCAAGGCCTGCACGACTTAGTTGACGCGGTCGGCTGGCAGACCTTGACCGCCGGCAGTCCCCACGATGTTCATGCCGTGTTGGCAAGCCTGAATTTGCCACTTTACCTCACGACGAACATGGACAACTTCATGACCGAGGCGCTCGAAGCGCAGGGCAAGCATCCCGTGCGCGAAATCTGCCGCTGGAACGAGGCGCTCGATGGACTGCCCTCGATCTTCGACGATGACCCCAACTATACGCCGACGCCGGAGACGCCGCTGGTCTATCACCTGTTCGGCAATGAGCAGGAGGTCGCGTCGATGGTGCTGACTGAAGACGCGCACTTGGAGTTTACGACCAACATCGCGGCGGACATGCAGCGCATCCATCCCTGCATCTGGGCGGCTTTGGCGAACAGCTCGCTGATGTTCTTAGGCTACCGGCTCAACGATTGGGGCTTCCGCGTGCTGCTGCGTGGCTTGATCGCGCCGCAGCAGCAGCGCCGCCGGTTCAAGCACGTCGGCGTGCAACTCGAGCCGGACGATGTGTGTGACGACGACCTGCCCGCTGTTCACGAATTCATGCGCAGCTATTTCCAGGATAACGAGATCAACGTGTACGTGGGGACGATTTTGCAGTTTATTGCGGAACTGCAGGAATATTGGGAGGCGGCCAACTGATGAAGAACAACCCCTACGTTGGTCCGCGCCCCTACGAACGCGGGGATCAAAACAAATTCTACGGCCGTAACCGGGAAGCGCGGGACCTGCTGGCGCTGTTAATGGCCGAGCGCACCGTCCTTTTCTACGCCAAATCCGGTGCTGGGAAAACCTCGTTGCTCAATGCTCAGGTGATCCCGGCACTGGAAGAAGAAGGTTTCCGCGTTTTGCCCGTTGCGCGCGTCAGTGGCGATGCGCCGTCCAGCGTAGTGCAAGATACCGGAGGCAACGTTTTCGTGTGCAGCGTGTTGATGTCGCTGGCAGGCGAGAACGTAATGCCGGAACGTTTGCAGGGCCACACGCTGACCTCGTTCCTGCAGGCTATGTGCCAGCATCCTGACGCTGACAGCGAGCGAGATGAGCCGTTCTTGCTCATTTTCGACCAATTCGAGGAGTTGTTCACTACGCACCGTGACCGCTGGCAGGACGCCGAGGGCTTTTTTGGCCAGGTGCGCGATGCCTTGGATGCATTACCCGGTATGGGCGTTCTCTTTGCGATGCGCGAGGATTATCTGGCGGAACTTGATCCTTATCTGACGGTGTTGCCCAAACGGATGCGCGCGCGTTTTCGCATGGAATTACTCGGTCCGGAGGGCGCGATGGAAGCCATCGTCCAGCCTGCATTGTCCCAGGACATTGGCTTCGATGAGGGCGTGGCTGAGCGTATGGTGGATGATCTTCGTCGCATTCGGGTGCAAGGCGGGCCGGGCGCCGAAAATGCAGAGATTACCACGATTGGCCCGTTTGTAGAGCCGGTGCAGTTGCAGGTGGTGTGCAGCCGTCTGTGGGAGAACCTGCCGGATCAAGAGGACAAAATGATCCAGTGGGATGAAGTCGAGGAATACGGGCGCATCGACCGGGCACTGACCGACTTCTACCGCAGCGCCTTGGACGATGCGCAAGAAAAGACCGGCGCCAGCCAGAAACAGTTGCGGCGCTGGTTCGGCAACGAGCTGATCACACCGATGCAGACGCGCGGATTGGTGCTGCGTGGCCCGGAAACGACCGGTACGTTGCCCAACGCCGCCATCGATGTGCTAAGCCGCCACTACATCATCCGCTCGGAGGTGCGGGCGGGGGCGCGTTGGTACGAGCTGGCTCACGACCGGCTGATCGCACCGATCCTCAGTTCTAACCAGGGGTGGGAGGCCAAACGCTCGACACCCTTGCGCATGACGGCGAAGAGCTGGCAAGCGACAAAAGAGGCAAGCCTGCTTTATCGGGATGCGGCGCTGGAGGAGGCGATGCAATGGGTGGAAGCGCACCCCCTCGATGCCGAACCCTACGAGCGCGAGTTCCTCGAAGCCAGCCGAGTGGCGCAGCAGGTGCACCGGCGACGGCGATCCATGCAGATTTTGGCGGCCGTGCTTGGCGTTGTCATCTTGGGGCTGATCACGTTCCTGGCGTGGAGCGCGGAACGCAGCCGCATGGTCGCTCGTTCCCGCGAGGCAGCGGCGGATGCGCTGGCTTATTCTATGGAGAAAGATCAGATTAACAGCATCCTCCAGGCGCGTAAGGGTGTGCTGCTTGGTGTTCCCACCTACCGCGACGCCGCGACGCCGTTGTGGCGTCCCCTGCTCGGTGAGATTGATACCTTGCGGGCGCAAAGTGCGCTACGCCAGGCGCTGGTGGATTTCTATCCCGTGCAAACGATCGAAGGATTGCCCGGCAATCCATACAGCGTCATCTATAGTACCGATGGCCGCACCCTCTACGTAGCTGATGATGTGGGACGGGTTACCGCGTGGTCACAGGAGAGTAATTGGCTACACCAGACCGCCGTGTA
>JBJYXQ010000609.1:11167-16289 GCA_046260035.1 Anaerolineae bacterium | reverse complement strand
GAACCTCGTTATCTTGCGGCAGGCGCCTTCGACGGTACGGTCTATATCTGGGCGCTTACTTCCAATGCACGCGGCAGCGTATCAGCAACTTTAGCTTATACCTTGCATGGTCACACCGGTGCAGTGAACGCCATTGCCTACAGTCCTGCTGAGAATCTTCTGGCCTCGGCTTCCGATGATAAGACGATCCGCCTCTGGGATCCACGCACCGAACAGGAACTGCTCACGCTAACCGGCCATACCTCCGAAGTGGCAAGTGTCGCGTTTAGCGCTGATGGGCATTATTTGATCTCCGGCTCGCGCGATTTGACGGTGCGCGTATGGGATATAGCGGCGCGCAACCCCAATGCCCTGCTCACACTGCTCTCCGGCCCCCGGAATATCGTAACCGCGGTGGCTTTCAGCCCGGATAACCGTTTCTTGGTCGCCGGTACGCAGGATCACGCGTTGCGTGTGTGGAACCAGGGCTTTGTCGCCCGGCAAAGACTGACTACGCTCAGCGGGCATGAGTCGCGCGTGCGAGGCATCGCCTACAGCCCCGATGGCGTACACCTGGCCTCTGCCGATGACGAAGGCTGGACGCGCATCTGGGATGTGACGACTGGTGAGCCGGTGCGTGATTTGGCGCCGGTCGGCGGAACGGTGTGGAACCTCGCCTACAGCCCGGATGGGCAATACCTGGTCACGTGCGCGGCGGACAACAACGCTTACGTCTGGGATCAAATGTCTGCGATGCCGGTTGCTATTCTCGACGAGCACACCGCCGATGTCGAAGATGCCGAATTCAGCGGTGATGGGCGCTATTTGGTAACTGGCGGGGATGATCAGAAAGCCATCCTGTGGAATACCACGACCTGGACCGCCGAGGCTGAGCTGACCATTCCCGGGTTTCGCAATCCTGGGCAGATTTGGAACTTGGCTTATAGTCCGGATGGGCGCTGGATTGCGACCGGTTACTCATCCGCCAATTATGGCGCCAGTGTTGTGCTCTGGCAGGTTGACGCTCCCGTGGCGGGAACCCCTATCCAGGTGACGCCGGTCGTCACTTTCACCGATCATGGTGGAAACTACGTGCTGGGCCTATCGTTTAGTCCTGACAGCCGTTACCTAGCCTCTGCTGCGTGGGATGGCACGGCTCGCATCTGGAGCACCGAAACGTTGACGGCGGCCTTGAAGACGCCACTGCATCATGCGAATGACGTCAATGTATACAGCGTGGCGTTCAGCCCGCAGTATGCTGACGGGAAAGGCTTTCTGGCGACGGGCGCGCGGGATGGGATTGTGCGGCTTTGGCATCTCGAGGACTTCCCGGAGCGTGAACCCGTTCTCATCGCCGAATTGGGTGGGCACACCGACCTGGTGTGGAGCATCTCCTTCAGCCCGGACGGTAAACACCTGGCCAGCGGTTCGTGGGATCGCACCATCCGTCGTTACCTGGTTCCCTTCGAAGATGTATGGTCCTTAGCGGAAGTGTACGTCTCCGGCGTCCCGGAAGTGCAGGTTGAAAGTGTGGAGGAACAACAATGAGCGAAATTGAGTCTGAAACATCGGACGTGCTGTATTTCAATGGCCTCAAACCTGACGGCAGTTATGGTTTGTCCCCCAAGACAGCGAAAGAGCTGGCGGATCACATTTGGGCCGACCGGAAACGCGAAAAGGATCTCGCCATACAGCTTGAGCAAGCGATGCGAAACACGGACAAAGTGGTGGAGATTGTGAATTTCCTCACCGCGCAGAGTCTGGCGCTTTTAGAGGGGGAATCCCTTTCGCGTGAAGCGTGGATTGCAGAGTTGGCACGGCATTTGCTGACGACAATTTTGGGCGAAGAGGCTGCTGGCGAGGGCAACGTCCAGGAATTGGCACGCAAACTGGAAATGGAGACACAGCAAGAGGTCGAGACGATCGTCAAAGCGTTTCTTAAAAAAGGATTTGGGAACCAGGAGTTGAGGCAACTGCTTCTGCCACAGAAAACTGACGACACGGATTACGTGGGAAGTCTGATGCAGCGAGTGCAGCACGAAGGTCTGGCGATTAGCAGGGAGTGGCTCAGCCCGGAAAAGGCACTGGCATTGGAGACGACGCCGGAGGCGCGCGCTGTGTGGCTTGCAGAATTGTGCCAGCAACTCCGTGAACTCCCGATCGAATCGCTCCGAGCGTTGCGCGAATTCAGCAGCATCGTCACCGATTCGATCAGACAATTGGTAGCGCAATTGCAGGGATTGCCCGATACCGGCAGCGATTGGCACACCAACCTGATGCACGATCTCGACCCTACACCACGGCTATGGAAGTCTGTTGCTTGGCCCACACTCGTGGATATCTTGAAACGTGATTTGTCGCCGATCGTGCAAGCAGACAGCACGATTGAGGTCGATTGGGGGGCACTGCTCGCCGCTTTGAAGGTATGGCTGGGCGTGGTGCTTGGTCCGGCTGCGAGGATGGGTCTTGTTCCCTGGGCCGATCCTCTCAAACTCAATGAGGCCGGGTGGGGCATTATCTTTCCCGCGTTGATGCCGGCAGAGCGGCTGACGGAAATCCAGACAGCATTACATCCTTTGCTTGCATTGAGGGAGCGACAGGCCGAACCGCTATATAAAGTCTTTGCCGGTGGCGACGGCTATCGTCCCCGTGAGGATGCGCGCGCGTTCTTGCGACGGTATCACGCCGATCCAGCACAACCGGCCGATCCCAAACAGACCGGCGTGCCTTACTATCTGCTGCTCGTCGGTAGCCCAGAGGAAATCCCCTTCGAGTTCCAGTATGGGCTGGACGTGCAATATGCCGTCGGGCGCATCGATTTTGACGACATCGAGGGCTATCGCACCTATGCCCGCAGCGTGGTGGCGGCGGAGCAGGACGATTTTCAGCTTGCCCCCGACGTTGTCTTTTTCCCGGTATCCAATCAGGGGGATGAAGCGACAAAGCTCAGCGCGCAACACCTCGTCACACCCGTCGTCGAGCATCTGGAAGAGCGGATCGAAGTGGCGCGTTCAGGAGATGAAGCTGCCGCTTTCCCCGATTGGAAAGTTACCGTCATCCCCTCGGAGCAGACGAAGCGCGCGAAGTTGTTGGACATGCTAAGCCGCGACCAGGCGCCGGCTCTACTTTTCACCGCCAGCCACGGGATGCAATTCGACCCCGACGATCCGGTAAAGCAGCGGGCCAACCAGGGCGCGTTGGTCTGCGCCGACTGGCAAGGTCCTGACGAGAAACAGGTTTTGCCCGATTACTATCTCTCCGGTGACGTGCTGGCGGCCCGCGACGAGGCGAACTTGCTAGGCATGATCGCGTTTTTGTTCGCCTGTTATGGCGCGGGCACGCCGAAAATCGATGATTATTACCGCCAGGCGTACATGGACAAGGGCGAAGTGATTGCCGAGCAGCCTTTTGTCGCGGCACTGCCTAAGGCGATGTTGAGCCTGGCCAAGGGTGGGGCGTTGGCGGTCATCGGGCACATTGAGCGCGTCTGGAGCCTCTCGTATCTGGGGCCGGAGCAGCGTGTGGGCCTGGGCGAACCGCGCCGCGACGAACACCTGGCCGTCTTCGAAGCCACGGTGGATCGCTTGCTGCACGGCTATCCCGTCGGCGCAGCGATGGATCATTTCGATGTCCGGTACGCGGCGCTCTCGACGGAGTTGGCGGCGGCGTTTGAATCCTTCACCGAACCCAACGATTTTCAACTGACAGAACTCTGGACGGCCAATCACGACGCGCGCGGCTACGTCATCATCGGTGATCCGGCGGTGAGGTTGAAGGTCGCTCCGAAAGCGGCCGAGGCCACGTCGCGCCAGGACTTGAGTTAGTCTTGTAGGGCGAATGGCCAATTCGTCCTACAAACGAAAGGAGAAGTATGACCGAAACTGAAGAAAAACTACCTGCCGATCTGCTGAAAGAGATTTACGTCAACGGCATTGAGGCGACGACGGGCAAGTACAGCCTGCCGCCGATGTCGAGCGCAGAATTAGCCGGAGTCATCAAGGGTGAATCCGGCCCGAAAGATATGACCGATTTTCAGGATAAGAAAGGTCGTCCAGTCGATTCACCGGTTTCCGAGGCGGTGGAAGACTCTACCGATTTGGGACAGACAGGTTGGGCTGTCGTTTTCCCCGCCACGATGGGTGAGAAGCGCCGTGAGGCCATTAAGGAAGCGCTCAAACCTCTGCTGGATCACCGTGAGGGAAAGGCCGGGGACTTGTATCATGTCTTCGAGGGTGAGGCAGGCTATCGCGCGCCCGAAAGCAAGGCCGACTTCTGCAAGCGTCAGTCGCCAGAGATCAAGCGCGGGCCGGCTCGCCCGGAGCAGATGCCATTCTACGTGCTGCTCGTGGGCAGCCCGGAAGAAATCCCTTACGAATTCCAGTTCCAGCTCGACGTGATGCGCGGGGTGGGCCGTCTCGACTTTGGCAACAATCTTGAGGCGTATGCGCGTTACGCCCAGAGCGTCGTTGCTGCAGAGACCGGTGCCGTCAAGCTTCCACGCAAGGCCGCGTTCTTCAGCGTCAGGAATCCCGGCGACGACGCTACACTCATCAGCGACCGCTATCTGGCTCGCCCCCTGTTCGCCAATCTGCAACAGCCAAAATTACAGGGCGAAATCCCCCTCAAGTTCGCGTGGGACCTCAACCTCGCGCCGTCCGGCGAAAAGGCAGAGCTGGCGCGTTTGTTGCGCGGCAAAGATCAGACCCCGGCGTTGCTGTTCACGGCAAGCCATGGGATGGTTTTCTCCTCCGCGCCGGCGCAACAGCAATTCCGCGAGCAAGGTGCGTTGTTGTGCCAGCATTGGGCGCACGGTGCGCCTATCCTCCGTGACGATTACTTCGCCGCGGAAGAGTTGGACGATGCCAATCTACTGGGACTCGTAGCAATGTTCTTCGCCTGCTTTGGTGTGGGCACGCCCCGATTCGACTATTTCACGCATCCGCACGCGACTGAAAAAACACAGATCGCACCTCACAGCTTCACCAGCGCGCTGCCGAACCAGATGTTGCGCCAGGGGGCGCTGGCCGTCATCGGCCACGTGGATCGCGCGTGGGGACACTCGTTCATCTCACCAGGCAGCAACGTTGAAATCGAGGCGTTTGTCACCGCAATGCGCAAGCTGCTCAACGGCGATCCTGTTGGC